>JACMKJ010000099.1 GCA_014380155.1 Rhizobacter sp.
CGAGCGGCGGCCCTTGCGCCGAGTGGGCCCGCCGCCTGCCCAACCTGAGCCGCGCGCTGTGCGAACAGGCCGCGTTGGTGGCGCCGGGCGCGACCTCGGTCAAGGGGGTTCCGCTCTATGTGCGCGACGTGCGCACGCCGGTGGCCGAGCCGGTCTGGCTGCTGCCCTCCCTACCGGCCAAGCCGCCCAAGGCGCCGCGTCGGGTGCTGGTGATCGGTGGCATCCACGGCGACGAGCTGTCGTCCACCTCGTTGGTGTTCCACTGGATCGCCCTGGCCAACCACGCTGCCGCCGGCATCGACTGGCGCTTCCTGCCCGCCCTGAACCCCGACGGCCTGATGCTGCCGCGCCCGAGCCGGGTCAACGCCAACGGGGTCGACCTCAACCGCAACTTCCCCACGCCACGTTGGGCAAAAGAGGCGCCGGCCTACTGGGCCCACCGTACCAAGAAAGACCCACGCCGCTACCCCGGGCGCGCCGCGCTGTCGGAGCCCGAGAGCCGCTTTGTCGTGGAGACGCTGGCCAGCTGGAAGCCCGACCTCATCGTGGCCGTGCACGCCCCGTACGGCGTGCTCGATTACGACGGCCCCCGCGAGCCGCCCAAGCGCCTGGGTCGCCTGGAGCTCGACCGGGTGGGAGTATTCCCGGGCTCGCTGGGGCACTACGGCGGCCTGCACAAAGGTGTGCCCGTGGTCACCATCGAGCTGCCAAGCGCGATCCGCACACCCACCGACGCCGAGATGCGCGAGATGTGGTTCGACCTGCTGCGCTGGGTGGGCGAGCGGATGACGATCACCGAACGTTAGGGAGCGAAACATGACCATCACCAAAGCACTCGTCTTCTACATCCTTTCAGCGGCGTGCGCGCTCGCGGTTGCCGCTGACGCACGTGAACGCAGCTTCCTCAGCAAGGGCATGCAGGAGGGCGAAGTTTTGTTCAGAGTCGGCAAACCAGACCACGAAGCGTTGATCAACAACGTCAAGGGGCAACCGGAAGAGAAGACCTGGACATATTTCCCACATGCGAGAGATCCCCAAACCCTCACGGTCGTCACCTTTCGAGCCGGAATCGTTGCCAGCATTGAGCGCAAGATCGCACGCTAGCTGAGCGTGTGTGCCATGCGAGACGGCAGGCCTCACCCAACCCAACACCATGTCGCACCGATCCATCCTTTCGCAAACTGTCGGTCTCGCAGGCTGGCTGGCCATCGTGTTCGTCACCGCGGCCATTGGCTCGGTCGCCTCCATCGAGGCGGGCACGTTCTACACACAATTGACTCGGCCGGCCTGGGCTCCCCCCGTGTCCGCCTTTGGGCCAGTGTGGTCGGTTCTCTACGTGCTCATGGGCATTTCCGTTTGGTTGGTGTGGCGTGAGCAAGGTGCCCGCCACCTGAGAGCCGCGCTGACGCTCTTCATTGCCCAGCTGTTCGCCAATGCACTCTGGTCCTGGTTGTTCTTCGCCTGGCACCAAGGCGCATTCGCCTTCGCGGAGGTGCTGGTTCTTCTGGCTCTCATTGCGGCCACCATCGCGGTGTTCTGGCGCATCAGTCGTTTGGCTGGCGTTCTCATGCTCCCCTATCTCGCCTGGGTCTGTCTGGCATCCGCGCTCACGTGGTCGCTGTGGCAAAACAACCCAACGGTCTTGTAGCGAGCCCCCTTTTGTTCTCATGCGCATCTCACTGGAAACACCGAATCAGCCCGAGGTCTTGCAGCTCATCGAAGAACTCGATGCCTTCCAGAAGCCGCTTTACCCGGCTGAGAGTCATCACGGAATAGACATTGCCGCCCTGTCGGCACCCCATGTGCTTTTTGCGGTGGCGCGCGATGCACAGGGCCACGCCGCTGCTTGTGGTGCCATCGTGCTCGAAGCCACCTGCGGCGAGATCAAACGCATGTACACACGCCCTGCCAACAGAGGCCAAGGTCTCGCGCGAGACCTGCTCGGTTTTCTGGAGGGCGAAGCCAAACAACGAGGCTGCTCGCTGTTCGCGCTGGAGACCGGATACCTCCAACCCGAGGCCATCTCTCTGTATGAACGTTGCGGCTACGAGCGCTGTGGCCCGTTCGGGGGCTATGCCCAAGACCCGAACAGTGTCTTCATGCGGAAGAATGCCGGCTGACCCCTCCACTGGGTGGGTCACCGCCCATGTCAAACGTTAGACCATGATCCCGTACTCACCACCTTCCTAAAGGAGTTTTCCCTTGAGCCTCAAGAACTATTTCGGAGTTTTCGTTGCATCGGCAGCCCTCATGATCGCTGGCTGCGCCAGCACCACGCCGGGCGGCACGGCGCCCGTTGGAACCGCACCGGCTGCCGTCGTGGTGACAGAAGTGCCGACACTGAAAGTTGCCGTCGATTGCGGCAAATGCGAAGTGAAACCCACGATCCCGGGCCTCATCGTCGAGGGCTACAACGAAGCTGCGGCCAAGGCCGGCCACAAGGTGTCGGCGACCAAGGAAGCCAACCTTGTGATCAAGGAGTACACCGCACGCAACGACGCTGCACGCTTCCTGGCCGGCGCATTGGCCGGCAAAGACGAGATCAAGGCCGTGATCACCTACCAGGGAAAGACCCACGCCGTTGAAGACTACTACCGCAATGCGTGGCTCGGCATCGACGTTCTCGCGAAGAAGATCGGCGAAATGACCCACGCACAAATCAAGTAAGCGGGGTCCGTGCTCACCTTTCGACCGCTCACGGCCGCTGACCAGTCGCAGCTGTGGAGCTGGCTGCACATCGCGCTGTGGGACCCGCCGCCCGCGGGCCTGCGGCCGATCGAAGCGCTGCAGATTCCCGGCGTTCGCATCTACGCAGAGGCTTGGGGGCGACCAACCGATGTCGGCGTCGTCGCCCAAGTCGATGGGGTGGATGCAGGCGCTTGCTGGATGCGCTTGTTGCCGGTGGGGGTCGGCCTCGCGTCAATCGACGCCGAGACTCCCCAGCTTGGCATCGCGCTCGCGTCGCCGTACCAGCACCGAGGCCATGGGCGCCGGCTCATGCAGGCGGCACTGACGGCCGCTGCACAGGCGGGTTATGCGCGGGTCGCGTTGACCGTTCATCCGCAGAACCCGGCACAGCGTGTGTATGAGGCTTGCGGCTTTCGCAAGGTCGAAGTCCGCAACGCATACCACCTGATGGTGGCGAATGTGGTCTAGAGCCTGCCCACGCGGTTGACGCCAAGCCGCGGGGTCATCGGCCGTGCGCTGCACAGCGCGTCCCTAGAATCGTGCCCATGACCGCAGCCCCCCCGCTCAGCCTGCAAGCCCGCTTCACCGCCTTGCACCGGCTGCTGGTGGTCACGCTGCTGGGTTTTGCCTCGGGCCTGCCGCTGGCGCTCACCGGCCAGGCCATGCAGGCCTGGCTGAGTGTCGAAGGGGTCGACATCGCGACCATCGGCTTTCTGAGCCTGGTCGGCCTGCCCTACACCTTCAAGTTCTTGTGGGCTCCGCTGATGGACCGCTTCGAGCTGCCCTGGCTCGGCCGGCGGCGTGGCTGGCTGGTGCTCACGCAGCTGGCGCTGGCCGCGGCCTTGTGGTGGATGTCGAGCACTTCGCCGACCGCGTCGATCCGCCTCTTTGCGCTGCTCGCAGTGCTGGTGGCTTTCATCTCGGCCTCGCAAGACGTAGTGGTCGACGCCTACCGCACCGACCTGCTGCCGGCGCGCGAGCGTGGCCTGGGTGCCTCGACCAGCGTGCTGGGCTACCGGCTGGCGATGATCCTCTCGGGCGGCATCGCCTTCATCTGGGTCGACCCCACCCAGGGCGGCGGCTGGTCGTGGCCCGAGGTCTACCGTTTCATGGCCGGCCTGATGGTGGCAGCGGCGGTGTTGTCGGCCCTGCTGCTGCCACGCCTGCCCGAAGAGTTGCGCCCGACCAGCGCGGCGCGCAACGACCTGCTCGGTTTTCTGGCCGTGGTGCTGGCGGTGGCGCTGGGCGTGGTGCTGAGCGACCGTTTCGGCCCGCCGATGGCGCGCGCGCTGCTCGCGCCGTTTTGGGAAGGCAGCCCTTTTTCCACCGACCTGCAGGGCAAATGGACTTCGCTGCTGGCCTTGCTGCTGGGGGTCGCTTTCACGCTGCCGCTGGCGGCCTGGGTGGCCAAGGCGGCGCGTTTCGAGACGCTGGTCGGCGGCTTGCGCAGCTACTTCAGCCAGAGCGGCGCGGGCGCTTTTCTGGCGTTCATCGTGCTCTACAAGCTGGGCGACGCATTTGCCGGCTCGCTGATGACGCCCTTCCTGCTGAAGACCATGTTGTTCAGCCAGGCCGAGGTGGGCGTGGTCAACAAGCTGATCGGCTTGTGGCTCACCATCGGCGGCGCGCTGCTCGGCGGGGCGCTGATGTTCAAGCTGGGCTTGTGGCGCTCGCTGATGCTGTTTGGCCTGCTGCAGATGGCCAGCAACCTGGGTTTTTGGTGGCTGGCGATGCACGGCAAGGGCCTGATGCCCGGCCTGGTGATTCCGGCCTTCGACTGGGGCTTCGTCAAGCTCGCGCAGGCCACGCCGGTCGACGGCGGGTTGTTGATGGTGATTGCGGCAGAGAACCTCTCGGGTGGCATGGGCACCGCGGCGTTCGTGGCTTTCCTGATGAGCCTGTGCAACCAGCGTTTCACCGCCACCCAGTACGCGCTGTTGTCGGCTTTTGCGTCGGTGGGCCGGGTGTGGGTCGGGCCGCTGGCCGGCGTGATGGCCGAGACCATCGGCTGGCCGAGCTTCTTCATGGCCTCCACCGTGCTGGCCGCGCCGGCGCTGCTGATGTTGTGGTGGCTGCGCGGGCCGGTGCGCGCGCTTGAGGTCGATCCGAACGCCCCCAGGTTCGACGATTGATGACGGCGTTTTAAACCGAGCGGAACAAGCCAGCCCTCCTGAAGTCTGACCTGCCATGACCCACCTGCACACACCCTTCACCTGCCACTGCCCGCTGCACTCGCGCCGCCTGTTCACCACCGTGCTTTTGGGCGGTGGCGCGCTGCTGGCCCTGCCCGCGCTGGCGCGCGAAGGCGTCGACGTGGGGCCGCAATCGGTGTTCACCAAGGCCATCTCGGCGCAGCAGGTGGAGGCCATGGCCCAGCAAAACTATGTCGACATGAAACGCCAGGCCAGCGCCAAGGGCGCCCTGGTGCGTGACGACGACCCGCAGCTGATCCGCTTGCGAACCATCGCCAAGCGCCTGGTGCCGTTCAGCTATGAGTGGAACCCGCGGGCCCGCGAGTGGAAGTGGGAGGTCAGCCTGATCGGCTCCGACCAGATCAACGCGTTTTGCATGCCCGGCGGCAAGATCGCTTTCTACACCGGCATCTTGCAAAAGCTGCAGCTCACCGACGACGAGGTGGCCATGATCATGGGCCATGAGATCGCCCACGCGCTGCGTGAACACGCGCGCGAGCGCATGGGCAAGACGATGGCCACCCGTGGCGGCATCGAGATCGCGGCGGCCATCTTCGGCCTGGGCAACGCCGGCCGGCTGGCGGCCGACATGGGGGGCCAGCTGCTCACGCTCAGGTTTGGCCGCGAAGACGAGTCGGAGGCCGACCTCGTCGGCATGGAGCTCGCTGCCCGTGGTGGCTACGACCCACGCGCTGGTGTGAGCCTGTGGAACAAGATGGCCGCCGCCAGCAAGGGCGCGCCGCCGCAGTTCTTGTCGACCCACCCTTCCGGGCCGACACGCATTCAAGACATCCAGGCCAGCCTGCCCAAGGTGGAGGGGCTGTATGCGAAGGCGCCCAAGCCAGAGCAGCGGTTCGGGCCGCCCAAGCCACTGGCCGCGCCGGCCGCCGGCAAAGGCTGAACCGTAGCCGCCTTACCAGCGCGGTGGCAGGGTCGGTGCCAGGTGAAAGCGCCCCGCGTCGACCGAGATGTAGCCGCCCTGCTCCAGATCCTTCAGCAGGCGGCTGACCATCTCTCGAGAGCAACCCACTCGGCTGGCAATGTCGGCGTGGGTGAGCCGCTCGACGATCAACCGGGTGCCATCGGCCTGCACTTGTGCCAGCTCGTCGAGCAGCCGGGTCACTCGGCCATAGACGTCGAGCAAGGCCATGTTGCGCGCACTCTGCGTGGCCAGCCGGGCGCGCCGGATCACCCGCGAAATCAACTCGAACGCAAACTCCGGGTTGGCCGCAATGTGCTCGCGCAAGGTCTTGCGCGTGACCACCGAGCACACCGTGGCTTCGAGCGTGATCACCGAGGCCGAGCGCGGCCCGCCGTCCAGGCTCATCTCGCCCAGGTACTCGCCAGGGCCGTACACGCCATAGACGATCTCGCGGTCGCGGTCGTCGGTCGAAAACGACTTCACCCGGCCCGACAACACGATGAACAGCGTCTCGCCGACATCGCCTTCCTGGATCAGCAGCGTGCCCTTGCGGTAGCGCCGAGGCTCGCCGCGCGCCACCAGCGTGCGCAGGTCCTGGGGCCAGGAGGGGTCGTCGGGCAGGGTCGCCGGGGCGGCAGAGTCCATGAGAGCGCGGCAGAGTGGTCGGCCCGCGCATCATCGCGCGGAACCGAAGCACGCTGCAACGCAGCATTGCAGGCGCAATGTCTGGCGCCGGGCCGCCCCTAGCGACTGGAGGGCCGTTGTTGTCAATGCGGCAGCGCGGTCTTCATCGCCAGTGTGATCGGCGGCAGCACTGTCACCCGGCTCACCAGGTCGCGAATGCTCGCGGTCTGGGTCTTGGTGCGGATGCTGCTGATCTGGGTGCGGATGGTCGACACCGCCACCTCGCAGCGGCGTGCCACCTCCTTCGGGCGCAGCCCGTCGCACAGCGCTTGCAGCACCCGCGCCTCGGCGGCGGTGAGGCCCTGGGTGCGGGCAAAGAAGTCGACCGTCAGCGCCTCGCAGCTTTGGCGTTTGCCCAGCACCAGCAGCACCAGCGCTTCGCCCTCGGGGCCGTCGTCACCCAGGGGCACGACCGCCACCGAC
Organism: Rhizobacter sp.; assembly: GCA_014380155.1. GTDB lineage: Bacteria > Pseudomonadota > Gammaproteobacteria > Burkholderiales > Burkholderiaceae_C > Rhizobacter. Next base: position 6,910 of record JACMKJ010000099.1, read on the forward strand.
AAGGACTGGCCAGGTTCGCCCAAGCCCAGCAGGCATCGCCGGCCGCGGCCTGCTTCGGCC
>JACMKJ010000100.1 GCA_014380155.1 Rhizobacter sp.
AAGATGGGCCTGGCCGGCATGATCGGCGAGATGGTGATGCGCTGCGACCGCGACTTGAGCCCCTTCGCGCCGACGTCGCTGGCGGCCATCGAAGGACAGGGTGAGATGAACTGGCGTGCGCTCGCACAGCTCATCACCGTGCTGGAAAACGGCAATGCCGACGCGGCCATCGTGTCGGCCCTGCGCGAGCAGGCCAAGGCGAAAAAGGTGCCCGTGCTCGGCATCACCGGCACCGGCGGCGCGGGCAAGTCCTCGCTCACCGACGAACTGATCCGCCGCCTGCGCCTGGACCAGGACGACAGCCTGCGCGTGGCCGTGATCTCCATCGATCCTTCGCGACGCAAGAGTGGCGGCGCGCTGCTGGGCGACCGCATCCGCATGAACGCGATCGGGCCTTGGCGCACCCCCACCCCCGTTCGGGCTGAGCCTGTCGAAGCCTCGCCTGAGCGGTTGGTGAGCCCTTCGACAGGCTCAGGGCGAACGGAAGATTCTGGTCAACGGGTTTTCATGCGCAGCCTGGCCACGCGCGATTTCGGCAGCGAGATCAGCGCAGCCCTGCCCGACGTGATCGCCGCCTGCAAGTGCGCCGACTTCGACCTGATCGTGGTCGAGACCTCGGGCATCGGCCAAGGCGACGCGGCAATAGTGCCGCTGGTGGACGTGCCGATGTACGTGATGACGCCCGAGTTCGGCGCTGCCAGCCAGCTCGAGAAGATCGACATGCTCGACTTCGCCGAGTTCGTGGCCATCAACAAGTTCGACCGCAAGGGCGCGGCCGACGCGCTGCGCGACGTGGCCAAGCAGGTACAACGCAACAAGGAAGCCTGGGGCCAGTCGCCCGACGCGATGCCGGTTTTCGGCACCATGGCGAGCCGCTTCAACGACGACGGCGTGACCGCGCTCTACCAGGCGCTGCTTCCCCGTTTGGCGGCCCTCGGCTTGAAGACGAAGCCTGGCACCCTGCCATTGGCCGCCACCCGCCACAGCACCCACGAGGTGCCCATCGTGCCCGGTGCGCGTGTGCGCTACCTGGCCGAGATCAGCGACGGTGTGCGCGCCTACAAGCGCAACGCGGTCCAGCAGGCCCGGCTCGCCCGCGAGGTGCAACAGCTGCGCGCCGCCTCGCGCATGCTGCACGAAGGCAAGCCCGACAAACCGCGCGCCGCCTCGGCCGCCGCCAACATGGCGCTGGAGCGTGAAGCGCGGCTGGACCCACACGCCAAGAAACTGCTCGACCAGTGGCCGCAGATGCAGCAGGCCTATTCCGGCGACGAATACGTGGTGAAGATCCGCGACAAGGAGATCCGTACCGCGCTCACCACCACCACGCTGAGCGGCACCAAGGTGCGCAAGGTCGCGCTGCCGGGCTATGAAGACCACGGCGAGATCTTGAAGTGGCTGATGCTCGACAACGTGCCCGGCAGCTTCCCGTACACCGCCGGAACCTTTGCCTTCAAGCGCGAAGGCGAAGACCCGACGCGCATGTTTGCCGGCGAGGGCGATGCGTTTCGCACCAACACGCGCTTCAAGCTGCTGAGCTCGGGCATGCAGGCCAAGCGCCTCTCCACCGCCTTCGACAGCGTCACGCTCTATGGCAACGACCCCGCCGTGCGCCCCGACATCTACGGCAAGGTCGGCAACTCGGGCGTGAGCATCGCCACGCTCGACGATATGAAGGTGCTGTATTCGGGCTTTGACCTGTGCAGCCCGAGCACCAGCGTCAGCATGACCATCAACGGCCCGGCGCCGACCATCCTGGCGATGTTCTTGAACACCGCCATCGACCAGCAAATCGAGAAGTTCAAGACAGACAACGGCCGCGAGCCCACAGACACGGAAAGCCAGAAGATCAAGGAATGGGTGCTGGCCAATGTTCGCGGCACCGTGCAGGCCGACATTCTGAAAGAAGACCAAGGGCAGAACACCTGCATCTTCAGCACC
>JACMKJ010000101.1 GCA_014380155.1 Rhizobacter sp.
CGGCCCGGAAAGCATCTTCGGTGTGTTCGGCACCACCTGGTACTACCGCCTCGACCTGCCCGGCGTGAAGGAGTTCGTGGCCGCGTACCAGAAGCAGTACCCCGGCATGGCGATCAAGGTGCCAGGCAACGTTTATCACAACAGCTACATGGCCACCCGCGAGCTGCTGCGCTGTGTGGAAGAAGCCGGCACCACCAACAACATCGCCGTGATCAAGAAGCTAGAGGGCCGCAAGATGAGTGCGCGCGACCGCCTGCAGCAGCACGACGCCTGGATCGACCCGATCACCCATCAGTGCCAGCAGACGATCTACATGGCGACCTACAACGAGCAGCCGGCCGAGAAGGACGACATCTTCAAGATCCTGACAGCGGCCGACCCGAAGGACGTGGTCGACCAGGACTCGACCAAGATGTGCAAGCTGGAGTCGTACGACGCCACGCCGAGCTACCAGCAGTAAGCGCGACGACGCGCGCGTGCTGCCATGCTGGCCAGGTCAACCACTCGCCGCCGCCTGATCCAGGGCGTCGGTGCCGCCGCCGTGGGCTGCTTCGGCCCCTGGACGGTGCACCACGCCTGGGCCCAGAGCAAGGCGAAGAAGCCGCTGCTGATCGGCCTGGCCACTGACGACACCGGCCAGTACGCGGCCAGTGGGCAGGACGAGCAGCGCGGCATGCGCATGGCGATTGCCGAGGCCAACGCGCGTGGCGGCGTGCTCGGCCGCCGCATCGAGGTCGTGCACACCGACACCGGCGGTGACCCGGCCATTGGAGGCCCTGTGGCCGAACGCATGATCCGCCAGCAAGAGGTCGCCTTCTTGTTGGGCGGCGTGCATTCGGGGGTGGCGAGTGCGATGTCGAAGGTGGCGCAGTCGCAGGGCTGCATCTACTTCAACACCAACTCGAGCTCGCCCACCGAAGCCGGCAAGGATTGCCACCGCACCAAGTTCGTCTGGGACGGCAATGGCACCAATTTCTCCATCTCGGTGGTGAAGGGCGCCATGACCGGCTTCGGCCGCGACTGGGTGCTCGTCACCAGCGACTACGGTTGGGGCCGCAACACGGCGAGCGGCATTCGCGGCATCGTCGAAGGCAATGGCGGGCGCATCATGGAAGAGCTGGTCGTGCCGCAGAACACGACTGACTTTGGCGTGGTGCTGAACAAGATCCGCGCGCTCAAGCCCGGCGTGATCGCCACCGCCGTGGGCGGCGACGACCTGAAAGTGCTGCGCCGCCAGGTGCGCGAGAACAGCATGGACCGCGGCTTCGGCTGGATCAACAACCAGCAGGATTGGCCCGACGTCTATGGCCTCGGCCGCGAGGCGCTGTTCGGCATCTTCGGCACCACCTGGTACTGGGGCCTCGGCCTCGCGGGCGTGAAGGAGTTTGTGGCGCGTTACCAGCGCACGCAGGCCGACTACCGCATCAAGGTGCCGGGCAATGTGTTCTACAACGGCTACATGGCCACACGCGAATTGCTGCGCACGATCGAGCGCACCGGCAGCACCAACAACCTGAAGCTCATCAAGGCGCTAGAAGGCCTGCGCATCCCCGCGGTGGACCGCATGCAGCACCACGAGGCCTACATGAACCCGCAGACCCACCAGCTGCAGCAGACCATCTACATGGCCGCCTACAACGACAGGCCGCGGCAAACCGACGACCTGTTTCGCATCCTCGGGCGGCTGCCACCCCACGAGGTGGAAGACCGCGCGAGCCTGCAGCAGTGCTCGCTCGAGTCTTACGCCGCCACACCGTCTTTTGAACCTTGATCTTCGAACCCTGAACCGCCCCCCGCACCATGGACCTCGTTCCCCACCTCATCAACGGCATCTCGCTCGGGCTGCTGTTTGCGCTGATCGCGCTCGGCTTCATGCTCATCGTCGGCGTGATGGAAACCATCAACCTCGCGCACGGCTCGCTGTTTGCGCTGGGCATGTATGCCGCGCTCTTCTTGCTGGCACCCAAGCTCGGCTGGTTCCCTGAAACGCAGGCCGCCTACATGAGCCTACCGATTGGCACCCGCTACGCGATCGCACTCTTCTTCGCGCCCATCCTGGTGGGCCTGTTTGGCCTGCTGCTCGAGCTGTGCCTGCGCCGCACCTACGGCAAAGACCCGCTCTACGGCCTTTTGCTGACCTTTGGAGCCGCGCTGGTGATCGAAGAGCTGATCCGCGTGACCTGGGGCTCCAACGAGCAGCAGATGGCGCTGCCGCAGGCCATCTCGGGAGCCTTCATGATGGGTGACCTGGTCTATTCACGCTACCGCGTGTTTGCCAGCGTCTTTGCCATCGTGGCGATCTTCGCGCTGTGGCTGTTCCTCGAGAAGACGCCGTACGGCGCGATCATCAAGGCCGGTGCCCACGACAGCGAGATGGTGCGTGCGCTCGGCATCCACCTCGGGCGGCTGCGCTCCGCCGTGTTCGCGCTCGGCGTGGCACTCGCCGCCATCGCCGGCGTGGTGATGGCGCCCATCTGGGGCATCCGCCCGCACGTGGGTGTCGACGCGGTCGTGCCGGCCTTCCTGATCATCGTGCTGGGCGGTGTGGGCTCCTTGTGGGGCGCAGTGGTCGCCGGCCTGCTGGTCGGCCTGGTGGTCGGACTCACCGGCGCGTATGCGTCGGAGTGGTCGTTGATGTCCATGTACCTGTTGTTCATTGCGGTGGTCACCTTCCGCTCCCGTGGTTTGTTTGGCAAGAAAAGCGTTCTCGACACATGACTTTCAACTCTCTCAAGAACAGAAACGCCCTCGTCACCGGCGCCGGTGGCACCATGGGCCGCGCCGTGGTGGCAGGGCTGATCGAAGACGGCTGCCGCGTGGCGCTGATCGATGTGAACGCAGCCTCGATGGCCTCGCTGGAAGCCGCCTACGGCCAGGCCGTGTTGGCGGTGGCCTGCGACATCAGCGACCCGCAGGCGGTGCACGCTGCGCACGCACTGGTCGAGCAACGGCTCGGCCCGATCGACGTGCTGGTCAACAACGCGGGCATCCTGTCCAACAACAAGATCGAAGCCACCAGCGCCAGCGAATGGCGGCGTGTGATGGGTGCCAACCTCGATGGCGCCATGTTCTGGGCGCAAGCGGTGGTGCCAGGCATGAAGGCGCGTCGTTGGGGCCGCATCATCAACACCAGCTCGCTCGCAGCCAAGACCGGTGGGCTGACCGCCGGCACGGCCTACTCGGTGAGCAAGGGCGCGATGAGCGCGCTGACCTTCTCGCTCGCACGCGAACTCGCTGCCTTCGGCGTCACGGCCAACGGCATCGCACCGGCTTATGTGAGGACGCCGATGATCACCGAGCAGCTGACCGAGGCGCAGCGCCAGGAGCTCTTGAAGCAGATTCCGGTCGGCCGCTTTTGCGAGCCCGAGGAGTTTGCCCACACGGTGCGCTTTCTCGCGTCGCCACTGTCGGGTTTCATCACCGGCGAGATCCTCGATCTCAACGGCGGCTTGTTGATGGACTGATGTGATGAGCGACACCGTAGACATCCCTGTGGATTTCATCCAAAGCCTGGCCGGCCTCTTTGACCTGCGCGGCCGCGTGGCCTATGTGCCCGGCGGTTACGGCGGCATCGGCGAGGCCGTGGCCTGGGGCCTGGCCATGGCGGGCGCGCGCGTGGCCGTCTCCGGCCGCAGCTTCGACAAGGCTGATGCGCTGGCAGCACGCTTGCGCGCCAACGGGCTCGATGCCATCGGTCTCGCGATGGACGCCCACTCGGTGCCCGACATCCGCGCCTCGGTCGACGCGGTGGCCGAGCGCTTCGGCGCGCTCGACCTGCTGGTCAACTGCGTGGGCATCCAGCGTGAGGAAAAGCTCGCCGAGGTCACCGAAGAGGCTTTCGACGAAGTGGTGCAGGTCAACCTCAAGTCGGCCATGTTCCTCGCTCAATCCGTGGCCAAGCATCAGATCGCTGGCATCGCCGCCGGCCGCACACCGGGGCGCCAGGTGCACATGCTGTCGGTGCGGGCACAACTCGGCTTGCGCAAACGCGGCTACTCGGCCTACTGCGCCACCAAGGGCGCGCTGGTGATGCTGGTGAAACAGCATGCGATGGAGCTCGCCGAACACGGCATCACCGTCAACGGCGTCGCACCGACCGTGGTGCGCAGCGAGATGGCGCGCCACTGGCTCGACAACCCCGAGACCTACAAACAGGTGACCGAGCGCATTCCGCTCGGCCGCGTGGGTGACCCGCCTGACGTGGTGGGGCCGACGATGTTTTTCTGTTCACCGGCGGCGGCCTTCGTGACGGGGCAGGTGCTGTATCTCGACGGTGGGATCACGGCGAGTCAGTGATGAGTTGTTGAGGCGGTCCACGGCACCCAGGGCACAGGGTGAGGGGCTCCGTTCATGTCCCCCGGGCCGGGCGTTGCCCGACCCTCCTCCTTTACTTCACTGCGCCCCTCACCCTGCGCCCTGGCGCGAGACGCACTGCCACGCGAGCGGGTGAAAGGGCACCCATGCCACCACGCGCTGCGGCAGGGCGTCGTGTGGAGTGAAGTAAAGGAGGAGGTCAGGCGCAGCCTGGCCGGGGGACATGAACGCAACACGGCGCCCTGTCGCAGCGCGCCGCGACAACGCCACCGAATGCACATTCAGCGCCCAGCCAAGCGCCCCTTTTCGCTGTCGGCGCGGTACCTCTCCCAGGCCGCCCGACTTTCGGGGATCAGGTCGAAGATCTTCTTCTGCACGCTGGTCGAAACGTTGCGGTTCTTCATCAACACCGGGATCTCGGCCAACAGCATGTCAGGGTATTTCTTGAGGATGCTGCCCTTGAAGATGTAGACCTCGCCGACCGCGTTTTTCACGTACCAGGCGGAGAGGTTTTTCCAGATCTGCTGGCTCTCGTGTTCGGTGACGAACTTCTGGTCTTTCACGCCGCAGGCGAAATCCCACATGGTCTTGAACCGCATCACGCCCTCCGGCACCACCACGTGCCCCTGATACGGCTTGAGCTTGCAGGGCAGCCCGGTCAAGACCTCTTGGATCGGCTCCCAGACGAGCTTCTTGCCGAGTTCGCGCGACAGCAGATTTTCGTAGTCACGCAGCTGGCGCCACAGGGGTACGCGGCCGCTGTCCATGCCGGAATAGATCACGGTGCGGTCGGTGCCGGCTGCAACCTTGCGCCGGTTCTCCGAGAGCCAGCGGTGAAAGACGTAGTAGGTGGGTGTCACACCACCGGGCAGCGCGCTCTGTTGCATGGCATCCCTCGGTCGGTTCCAGGTTCACCACTATCGGCCAGTCAGCCACGCGCCGCATCCCATCAAGTGGGGACAGCTCGCCGCTGCGCAAACGCCACGAACCACGGCACGCAGTCTGCATTGGCCATCGCATCGAGCTTGAACACCTGATCGGCCGGCGTGCCCATCAACAGCTTCTTGACCGGCAACTCCATCTTCTTGCCCGACAGCGTGCGCGGGATGGCGCTCACCTGGAAGATCTCGTTGGGCACGTGGCGCGCCGACAGGCCGGCCTTGATGGCCTCGCGCATCTTCTTGGTCAACGCCTCGTCGAGCACCACGCCCTCGCGCAACACGACGAAAAGCGGCATGTAGCTTTCGCGGCCCAGGTATTCCAGGTCGACCGCCAGGCTGTCGAGCACCTCGGGCAAGGCTTCGACTGCGCGGTACAGCTCGGCGGTGCCCATGCGGATGCCATGGCGGTTGATCGTCGCGTCGCTGCGGCCGTAGATGATGGAGCCGCCGTTGGGGGTGATGCGCAGCCAGTCACCATGGCGCCAGATGCCGGGGTACATGTCGAAGTAGCTGTCGTGGTAACGCTGGTTGCCGGCGTCGTTCCAGAAGTAGAGCGGCATCGACGGCATCGGCTTCACGCACACCAGTTCGCCCACTTCGTCGACGAGCGGCCGGCCCTGCTCGTTCCAGGCTTCGACGGCCGCGCCGAGACAACGGCATTGCATCTCACCTTCGACCACCGGCAGCGTGGGCAGGCCGGCGATGAAGGCGCCGGCGAAGTCGGTGCCGCCCGAGAGCGAGGTGAGCCAGATGTCGCGGCCGTCGACCTTCGGCACGCGCTCGTAGACCCAGCGGTAGCAGTCGCTCGCCAGCGGCGAGCCGGTGGAGCCCAGGCCGCGCAGGTGCGACAGGTCGGCTCCGTGCGTCGGGTGCACGTCGGCCTTGAGGCAGCTGGCGTAGAACGCGGCGCCGGCACCGAAGAAGGTGACCTTTGCGTCGGCGGCAAAGCGCCACAGCGTGTTCCAGTCGGGGCCACCGAGTGCTGTGCTCTTGCCGCCGGGGTTGCCGTCGTAGATGCAGATGGTGGTGCCGAAGAGCAGGCCGTTGATCTGCGCGTTCCACATGATCCAGCCGGTGGCGCTGTACCAGTGGTAGCGGTCACCCGTCTCGGCGCTCGGCCCGAGGTTGTTGTGCAGGCGGACCATCTTCAGCGCTTCGAGCACCACACCACCGTGGCCGTGCACGATGGGCTTGGGCAGGCCGGTGGTGCCGCTCGAATAAACAACCCAGAGCGGGTGGTCGAAGGGCACCCAGGTCGGCTCGAACGTCGCGTCGTCGGCGGTCAGCGCTGCGAAGTCGTGCACCGCGCGCTGCGGGCCGGCCAGCGATTTCGGGTCGGCCGTTTCATCGAGGTAGCGCCACAACACCACGTCGCGCACGCTGGGCAGCTCGGCCAGCAAATCCCGCAGCACCGGCAGGCGGTCGTGCGCGCTGCCGCCGTACACATACCCGTCGCAGGCGATCAGCACTTTCGGTTCGATCTGGCGAAAGCGGTCGAGCACCGCCACTGGGCCCATGTCGGGCGAGCACACCGACCACACCGCGCCTACGCCGGCGACGGCGAGAAACGCGACTGCCGTTTGCGGCGTGTTGGGCAGGAAGGCGCCAACCCGGTCACCCGGCTGCACGCCGAGGCGCTTGAGATGCGCCACGAGTGAGGCGACCTGGCGGCGCAGCTCGGGCCAGCTGACTTCGCTCAACTCGCCGCGCTCGCCCATGCGCTCGTTCTGGAACACGATGGCGGGGTGGCCCGCCGCATGGGCCGCGTCGGCATGGCGAAACACCTGCTGCGCGTAGTTGAGCTGCGCACCTGGGAACCACGTTGCACCGGGCATCTTGTCTTCGACCAGCACGGCGCTGTGTGGGGTGGGCGACTGCAGCTCGAAGTAGTCCCAGATCGAACCCCAGAAAGCGCTGAGATCACTGACCGACCAGCGCCACATCGTGTCGTAACCGGCGGTGGTGGTGGCGTCGAACTTCAGGCCACGCTCACGTTC
>JACMKJ010000102.1 GCA_014380155.1 Rhizobacter sp.
TGCAGCTGTTCGTTGCTCACCAGGCCGAGCGAGGTGAGGGCTTCGCCGATGCGCACCATCGGCATGCGGGCCTGCTTGTCGATGGCGGCCAGCAACTGCTCGGGCGTGACCACTTGGCGCAGCAGCAGGATGTCGCCCAGCTTCTGGTCGCGCATCTGCTTTTGCACGTCGGCGGCCTTCTCCACCTGTTGTGCGGTGGCGGCGTTCTGCTCGATCAGCAGCTCGCCGATACGCGGGCCGATCTCATACGAGGTGTAGCCGCCGCGCGGCACGAAAAGGCGCTGCACGCTGCCCTTGTCGTCGACCGGCGGGAAGAGAAACAGGCCGTGCGCCGTCTCGACGTGGCCGATGGTGTTGCCGTCCATCTGCGCGCCGTCGGGCAGCATCACGCGGTAGGTGCTGCGCGGGCGTTGCTCCAGCATCAGCGCGTGTTTTTCGTGCGTGATGAGGGTGGTGCTGATGGGCTTGATCGGCTCCATTACCCGCAGCGAGCGAAACTGGTTGAAGCGCAGCGGCATGGTGGTGCGCGCGGGCGGCACCTGTACATGCGCCACCTGGTCGTCGGGCACGAAAAAGATCAGCCGGCCGGCAACGGCCTTGCCGTTGGTGCCAACGAACTCGCAGCCCTGGGCCTGGTTCTGCTCGGCCGCGTCGGGGTAGGACGCAAACGGTGGCGTCGGCCAGCGGAAGGCGGCGTGGCGGGTTTTTTCCACCGGGTCGACGCGCGGCAGTGTGGCCGGGGCGTCGGTGGCGAAATCCATGTTGACGAAATCTGAGAGGTCGGACATTTGTTTCTCGCTGCGCGTGTGGCGCGCGCATGGCCCAAGCGCGGAACGTTTTTCCGCACGGTCATGGTAGGCAGCGGGGGGGTGGCAAATGGCCCGAATTGCGGGCCCATCCGGTGGCTGTTCAGCCCATCAGAGTTTTCTGTAGGTGTCGACCAGGCTGTGGCCTTCGGGGCCGGCTTTTTGCAGCCATTCCTGCAGCAGGGTGTCGCCGACCTTTTCCATGTCGGCCTTGAGCTGTGATGGGGGTGCCAGCACGTTCATGCCGTTTTTCTTGAGCAGCTCGAGGTATTCGCTGTTCTTGGCCCGTGAGACCACCCAGCCACGCGTCTCGGCCACCGAGGCGGCCTTCAGCAGGGCTGTCTGGGTGTTGCGGTCGAGCGCATCGAATGCGGCCTTGTTGACCAGCACCGCGTTCTTGGGCAACCAGGCCTGGATGTCATAGAAGTACTTCAGGTGCTCGTGCGCCTTGGTGTCGTAGCCGGTCGAGCCCGACGACATGTACGACTCGACCAGGCCGGTGGCCATCGCCATCGTTAGCTCGGCCTGCTGCACCGTGACCGGCTGTGCACCCAGCAGTTCGGCAATGCGCGAGGTGGCCGGGCTGTAGGCGCGCCACTTCGCGCTTTTGAGGTCGATGGCCGCGTTGACGGGCTTCTTGCTGAAGATGCCCTGCGGCGGCCAGGGCACGGCGTAGAGCAGCATCACGCCTTGTTCGGCCAGCTTCTTCTGGAGCATCGGCTTTTGCGCCTTGTAGAGCTTGGCCGACTCGTCGTAGCTGGTGGCGAGAAAAGGCAGGCCGTCGGCACCGTAAATCTGCCATTCGTTTTGGTGGTTCACGAGCAGGATCTCGCCGATCTGCGCCTGGCCGGCCTGCACCGCGCGCTTGATCTCCGGCGCCTTGAACAGCGAGGCGTTGGCATGCACGGTGATCTTGAGCTTGCCGTTGGTGGCCTTGTCGACGTCGCCCGCAAACTGCACCAGGTTTTCGGTGTGGAAGCTGCTGCTCTGGTAAGCGGCCGGCAGGTCCCAGCGGATCTGAGCGCTGGCGATGCCGGCCCAGGCCATGGCGGCGATCATCAGGCTGGTGTGAAGGGGGCGCATGGGGGTCTCCGCTTGGGGCACAAGGTTCGTGGCATTGTGGCCCTCCGGTTGTGCGGCTTTCAAGCAGCCTTGGCTTCCAGGTTTGTAAGATGCCGCGCCACTGGCCGACAGAGTCATGTCGCTGCAATCGCTCGTGACACATTCACCCACTTCACCCACAGGAGATTGTTATGAACCAAGGTTTGATCGCTTCGACCGCCCTCGCATCCTTGCTCGCCCTCGGTCTGGCCGGCCAGGCGGTTGCGCAAGACAAGGCCAAGGAGAAGTGCTACGGCATTGCCAAGGCCGGCCAGAACGACTGCGCCAACCTGTCGGGCTCGCACTCGTGCGCCGGCCAGTCGAAGGTCGACAAGGCGGCCGACGAATGGAAGTACGTGGCCAAGGGCACCTGCAAGGAGATGGGCGGCACCGACGCCGAAATGGCTAAGAAGGCTGCCAAGAAGTGATCTTGCCGGGCATCGGCCTGCGCCAGCCTCACTACGCTGAGCTGCTGGAGCGGCGGCCGGTGCTCGGCTTTGTCGAAGTGCATTCCGAGAACTTCTTTGCCGATGGCGGCGCGGCCCTGGCCGTTCTGCACGAGGCACGTTCTCACTACGAGTTGAGCTTGCATGGCGTGGGCCTGGCGCTGGGTTCGGCCGCTGGGCTCGACCCGTGGCACCTTGACCAGTTGGCGCGCTTGGTCGAGCGCACAGAGCCCGTCCGGGTGTCGGACCACGCCTGTTTCGCCCGCGCGCCGCAGCGCGAGGGTGGGCCGGTGCTGCACGGCAATGACCTGTTGCCATTGGCCTTCACCGAGGCTTCGCTGGCCATCATGGTGGCCAACGTGTCGCAGGTGCAAGACCGGCTCAAGCGGCCCATCCTGGTTGAAAACCTGTCGGCGTACCTCAGCTTCACCGAGCGCGATTTCAGCGAGCCCGAGTTCTTCAATGCGCTCGCACAACGCAGCGGTTGCGGCCTGCTGCTCGACGTCAACAACCTGGTGGTGAATGCGCTCAATGACGCGCAGCCCGACCCGGTGCGCAGTGTGTGCGACTGGGTCGATGCGCTGGCTCCAGGCATCGTCGGCGAGATCCACCTCGCCGGCTACCAGGACCTGGGCGACATCGTGATCGACGACCACGGCAGCCGCGTGCACGCACCGGTGTGGCAGGTGTACCGCCACGCCATCGAACGCCTGGGCCCGCTGCCCACGCTGGTGGAATGGGACACCGACCTGCCCACGCTCGACGTGCTGCTGGGCGAAGCCCAGGCCGCCGCAGACGTGATGGCCCGCTGCCCATGAACGCAGAAGCGCAACGCCAACAAGCGCTGATCGCCGCGCTGTGGGGCGGTGGTGAGATGCAGGGCCTGGCACACAGCGACACACGCATCCAGCGTGGCCTGCAGGCCTACCAGGCCCACGCCGGCGCGGCGGCGGAGCGTGCCCTGGCGGCGAGCTTCCCGACCGTGCAGGCCCTGGTGGGCGAGGAGTCGTTTGCTGCCTTGGCGCGTGTGTTCTGGCGCCAACAACCGCCCACCTGCGGCGACCTTGCGAGCTACGGCGAAGGCCTGCCGGCCTTCATCGCCATCAGCGAGCAGCTGCGCGACGTGCCCTACCTGGCCGACAGCGCCCGCGTCGACTGGCTGGTCGCCGCCGCCGAGCGTGCGGCCGATGCCAGCATCGACACCGATTCGCTGAGCCTGCTGGCCGAGACACCACCCTCGCAACTGCGCTTGCAGCTGATGCCAGGCACCGCGCTGCTGCCGAGCGGCCACCCCATCGTCAGCGTGTGGCTGGCGCATCGCCCCGGCGAAGGCGTTGCGGAGCGACGCGAGCAGGCCCGCCGGGCTCTGGCCCACAGCGAGGCCGAGACGGCCCTGGTCTGGCGATCGAGGTGGCGTGCACAGGTGCAGGCCATCAGCCCTGACACGGCGCGCTGGGTCCAGTGCCTGCTGCAGGGCGACACGCTCGCGGTGGCGCTGGCCGAAGCGGGTGACGGCTTTGCGTTCGAACCCTGGTTGCTGCAGGCCTTGCAAAGCGGCTGGCTCTGGCGCGCGCTGTGTGTGGGCTGATTTTTGCCGCCACGCCTGCAAGAAGCCCCGCGCCGCTGCGACCAACAGGCTGTGAACATCTGAGAGCCCGCCATGAGCACTGTTTTCGTCACCCCCTTGCTGAGCCTGTGGAGCCGCCTCGTGGCCGGCCTTGAAACGCTGCAGCCGCTGGCACAACTGGCCGCGCGTTTTTATGTCGCGCAGGCTTTCTTTCTGGCGGGCCTCACCAAGATCAACGACTGGGACACCACGCTTGCCCTGTTTGCCGACGAGTACAAGGTGCCCTTGTTGTCGCCCAGTGTGGCGGCCTTGGCCGGCACGGCGGGCGAGCTGGTGCTGCCGGTGCTGCTCTTGCTCGGGCTGGCCGGGCGGTTTGCGGCGCTGGGCTTGTCGGTGCTCAACGTGGTGGCGGTGGTGAGCTTGGCCGAGATCGCTCCGGCCGCGCTGCAGCAGCACGTGTTCTGGGGCAGCCTCTTGATTGCGCTGTTGTTGTGGGGGCCAGGGCGCTGGTCGCTTGATCGTGTGTTGGAGCCGAGGTTGATGAGGGTTTGACCGGCTGTCGCCACCGATACACCCGAACGCCGCCAGAAGCGTGGTGGATCTGTCTTGCTCTGATCAAGCAACTCGTACTGCTGGCAGGTTTGGCTGTGGGGATGGGCGTGGCCCAGGTGATCGTGGCGGCCTACGCGGCGCTGGCCGTGGCCGAGCCTGGCAAGACCTACGTTTATGGTGAAACGGGTTGGCCGTCGGGAGGGCGCTTTCGCCCGCACCGCACCCACCAGAACGGGGTGTCGGTCGATTTTTTCGTGCCGGTGGTGAATGCGGCTGGCCAGTCGGTGCCCTTGCCCACCGAGCTCACGCAACGGCTCGGTTACGACATCGAGTTCGATGCCAATGCAAGGTATGGTCAATACCGCATCGACTTCGTGGCCCTGGGCGAGCACTTGCACCAGCTAAAGCAGGCCGCCAAGGCGCGCGGCGTGGGCATCTCGCTGGTGATCCCGGAGCCGCGGTTCCTGCCCTTCCTGCGGGCCACCCCGCGTGGCGCCTCGCTGAGCGCCAGCCTGCCGTTCATGAAAGGCCAGGCCTGGGTGCGACATGACGAGCACTACCACGTTGACTTCGCGGTGCCATGCAAGCCCAATCGCAACTGAACCGGCCTTGAGCAGGCCGCCAGAAGGAGCCTCCCCATGCGCGCCCATCCTGTTCATCTTGCCGTTGTGGCGACCGTTGCCGGGCTCATGAGCCTTCCGGCCCACGCCGAATCATTGCGTTGTGTGGGTGGCATCGCCGCCGAAGGCGATTCGCGCCTGTCGGTGGCCCACAAGTGCGGCCAGCCTCTTCTGCGCGACAGCTACTGTGCGCCGGTCTACTACCGCAACACCTGGCACCTGGTGCCCGAGCCTTATGCGAGCCTTCATGTGCCCTGCCAACAGGTCGACGAGTGGGTGTACGACCGTGGCCCCGGCAACTTGATGGCGACCGTGCGCTTTCGTGCGGGTGTGGTGCAGTCGATCGACTACGGGCGAACGCCGCGCTAGAGCCTTCTCACGACAGGTCGCGCGGCCGGAAGGTCATGTCGATCTGCGACGGCACCGTGCCGTCGGTGTCGCGCGGCAGGATCTCGGTCTTGTCGAGGGCGCGCAGCACGGCGTCGTCCCACTCCTTCACTCCGCTGCTTTGTTTGATCTTGCGCGAGACGATGGTGCCGTCAGGGCTCAGGCGCACGTCGACAACCGCGGCCGGGTTGCCGCTGATGGTGTCGGGGAACACGATGTTGGGTTTGATGCGCGCGATGATGCGCCCGGCATAACCCGCTGAGGGGCCGGCACTGCGCGCGGCCGTGCCGCCCGGGCTGCCGCCGTCGACGCCCATCATCTCTTTGATGCGGGCAAGGTTCTTGTCGCGCTGCTCGTCGAGCTTCTTCTGCTTGTCGGCTTCGGCCTTGGTGAGCTTGGCCTTTTCTTCCAGCGCCTTCTTCTTCTCGAGCTTGTCTTTTTCTTCCTGCTCGCGTTTTTCTTCTTCTTTCTTCTTGAGCTTTTCCTGTTTGGCTTTTTCGATGGCGATCTGCGGGTCGGGTGCGGCCTTGGGCTCGGGCTTGGGTTCAACCGGCTTCGGCACCGGTGTGGGCCTGGGTTCTGGCTTGGGCTCGGGTTCGGGCGCGATGTCTCGCTGCGCGGCCACCTGCGGCACCGAGGCCCACAGCTCGGCTTCCACACCCGCAGGTTCGCTCGAACGCCAGTTCACGCCGAAGGCCAGCGCCACCACCAGGCCCAGGTGAACCACCGAGGAAATGGCCAGGCCACGGCTGGTGCCGTCTGACGACTTGGGCATCAGGTTGTCGCGCTGGAGCGTGGACGTGGCCATCACCAAGCGCCGTTCAACCGTTGCTCTTCACCGAAAGCCCAACCCGCTGCACACCGGCCTTTTGCAGCAGGTCCATCACCCGCACCACGGCTTCGTACTTCACTGCCTTGTCGGCCGAGATCACGACCGGCGCGGTGGCGTCGCCGCCCTGGGCCGCGCTCACGCGGTCGGCCAGGTTCTTGAAGGTCATGGTGGAAACCTCCTTGTTGTCCACACGCAGGCGCAGCGCTTCGTCTTTGCCCACCACCACCTCGATCACCTTCTTGGGCTGCTGCTTGCTCTTGCCGATGCTGGGCAGGTCGACCACGCCGGTGGTGATGAGGGGTGCGCTCACCATGAAGATGATCAACAGCACTAGCATCACGTCGATGAAGGGCACCATGTTGATTTCGTTGATGGTGCGGCGGCGTGAACCACCGCGCATCGGGGAGACGGCGGGCATGGTCTAGCGTGCTCCGGGCGTCGCGCCAGCTGCGGGCGGAAGCGGCTGGCTGGCGTTGCGCTGCAGGATGTTGGAGAACTCTTCGATGAAGGTCTCCATCTGGATGGCGATGCGGTCGATGTCGCGCGCAAAACGGTTGTAGGCGATCACCGCCGGGATGGCGGCGAAGAGGCCGATGGCGGTCGCCACCAGCGCCTCGGCAATGCCCGGTGCCACCGTGGCCAGCGACACCTGCGTGAGGTTGGCCAGGCCGACGAAGGCATGCATGATTCCCCACACCGTGCCGAACAGGCCCACGTACGGGCTGACCGAGCCGACCGAGCCGAGAAAGCTCAGGTGGCTCTCGATCACGTCGAGCTCGCGGTGCAGGCTGGCGCGCATCGCGCGGCGCGCACCGTCGAGCAGCGTGCCGGCGTCGGCGATACGGCGTTCGCGCAGCTTGGTGTATTCGCGCATGCCTGAGGCGAAGATGCGTTCCATGGGGCCAGCCGTCTTGGCGTTCTGGGCGGCGGCTGAGAACA
>JACMKJ010000103.1 GCA_014380155.1 Rhizobacter sp.
GCGTGGCAACGCGCGCGACACGCGGTTCTGGACCTCGACCTGCGCGCGGTCGGGGTCGGTGCCGGGCTTGAACGTCACGTTCAGCTGCAGCACGCCATCGCTGCTCGCGACGGACTTCATGTACATCATGTTCTCGACGCCGTTGATGGCCTCTTCGAGCGGCGTGGCGACCGTCTCGGCAATCACCTGCGGGTTGGCGCCGGGGTATTGCGCGCGAACGACGATCGAAGGTGGCACGACGTCGGGGTATTCCGAGATCGGCAGGCCTCGCACGGCGACCAGGCCGCCGAGAAAGATCAGCAGCGAGAGCACGCCGGCGAAGATCGGCCGGTCGATGAAGAACTTGGAGAGATTCATGTTTCGCTTTCAGTGCCTCAGGACTTGGCGGCCGTTGTGTTGCCGCGCGTTGCCTCGGCCTTGAGTTCCATGTCGACAGCCTGCGGCGCCACCAGCGCACCGGGGCGGATGCGCTGCAGGCCGTTGACCACCACACGCTCCTGCGGCTTGAGCCCGCTGGTGACGATGCGCAAACCCTTGGCGTGCGCACCCAGCGTGACCTCGCGGTAGGTGGCGGTGTTGTCGGCTCCCACCACCATCACGAACTTCTTGTTCTGGTCGGTGCCCACCGCACGTTCGTTGACCAGCAAGGCCTGGGCGTTTTTCACCTGGCCCATTCGCAGCTTGGCAAATTGACCGGGCATCAGGTGGCCGTCTTTGTTGTCGAACACCGCGCGCACGCGCACCGTGCCGCTCTTGGCATCGACCTGGTTGTCGACCAGCTGCAGGTGGCCGAGGTAGGGCGTCTCGGCGGTGGCCGCGGTGCCCATCTGCACCGGGATGCGCTCGAGCTGCGAGCGCGCGCTGGCGCCGCTTGGAAGGTCGCGCAGAGCGCGCGCCACCACCTGCTCGTCGGCGTCGAAGCTCGCGTAGATCGGGCTCACCGAGACCAGCGTGGTCAGCACCGGGGCACCGGGGCCGGCGGCCACCAGGTTGCCGGTGGTGATCTCGAGCTTGCCCACGCGGCCGGCCACCGGCGCACGCACCTGGGTGTAGCCGAGGCTCAATCGCGCCGTCTGCCAAGCGGCTTGTGCGGCACGCAGGTTGGCATCGGCTTCGCGGAAAGCGTTGTGGCGCTCGTCGAGCTCGCGCTGCGCAATGGCCTGCTCGTCGAACAGGCGGCGCGCGCGCTCATGCTCGCTGCGGCTGAACGACTGGCGCGCCTGCGCTGCGACGACCTGCGCTTCGGCGCGCTCCACGTCGGCTTCGTACGGTGCGGGGTCGATGGTGATCAGCAGGTCGCCCTTGCCCACCAGCGCACCTTCGCGAAAGTGCACCGATTGCACCGTGCCCGCCACACGCGAGCGGATGTCAACACGCTCCACCGCTTCAAGCCGGCCTGAGAACTCGTCCCAGGTGGTGACCTCGCTCTGCACCACTGTCGCAACAGACACCGGCGTGGCCTGGGGCGCGGAGCCAGGTGTGGCCTCAGCCGGCGTGGTGCGCAGCGTGAAAACCGCGGTGACGATGGCGCTCACCGCAGTGAGCGCGGTGCCGGCCGCCCACAGGCGGCGCGAGCGTTGGGGGTGGCTGGGTTGTGGGTTCGTCGGCATGGTGAAAATCCTTCAGGCAAAGCAGCGGCTCACCTCGCGGTACGAGGCTTTTCGCTTTGAAAAGTGGGGAACTAAATATCGTAGCGATCGTTACGACATATGGCAGAATGTAGCCAGCCTGCAAGAGCAGGTCAAGCTATTTAATAGCGATCGTTATGAAAAAAACAGCAGAGACATCGGCCTGCCCTACGGCGCCGGCCAAACCACGCGGCCGGCCGCTCTCGTTCGACCGCGACACCGCGCTCGAACAGGCCATGCATGTGTTCTGGGAGCGTGGCTACGAGGCCGCGTCGATTGCCGACCTGACCAGCGCCATGGGCATCACGCCGCCCAGCCTGTATACCGCCTTCGGCGACAAGGAAAAGCTCTTCCTCGAAGCCATCGAGCGTTATGCGCTCGGCCCCGGCAGCGCCGGCCCACGAGCCTTGAAAGAAGAGCCGACTGCGCGTGGCGCCATCGAGCGCTGGCTGCACGAGGCCGCTGAAGAACTCACGCGGCCCTGCCACCCCAAGGGCTGCATGGTGGTGATGGCCACCACCAACTGCTCGGTGGCCGCCGAGCACGTGCAAAACGCACTCGCCAAGCGCCGCGCTGCGGCCATCGCCAGCATCCGCGAGCGCATCCAGGAGGGTGTCGACCGCCGCGAGTTGCCGCCCGAGACCGATGCCAAGGCGCTGTCGAACTTCTACTCGACCATCTACCAGGGCATGTCGATGCAGGCGAAAGACGGCGCTACACGCGCCAGCCTGCTTGCGACCGTGGACGCGGCGATGCGTGCCTGGCCGGCTGCTGCCCCGAAGCGCCGCGCTGAATCACCACCGTAAAAATGCCCCCGCCGTTTGCACGGCGGGGGCATAAGAGCGGCCCTTTCGGCACCGCTCGCTTCTGGACAGTAAACAGGGTCGCTCAGCGCACCTTGCCAGCCTTCCACGCGTTCAGCAACGTGTCGTAGGCAATCGTTTCACCCTTTGGCTTTTCATTGGCCAGCTTGGCCCATGGTGCGCCCTTGTCGCTCAGGTACTTCTTGGGGTCTTCCTTCTTGTTGAGCTTCGGTGCGCAACGGGCCATGCCAGCGCGCTCGAGGCGGGCCATCACCTGGTCCATCTCTTCGGCCAGGTTGTCCATGGCTTGTTGCGGGGTCTTCTCGCCCGTCACCGCCACGGCCACGTTCTTCCACCAGAGCTGCGCGAGCTTCGGATAGTCGGGAACGTTGGTGCCGGTCGGCGTCCAGGCCACACGCGCCGGGCTGCGATAGAACTCCACCAGGCCGCCGAGCTTCGGCGCCAGGTCGCTCATGGCCTTGCTCTGGATGTCGCTCTCGCGGATCGGCG
Source organism: Rhizobacter sp. (assembly GCA_014380155.1). Lineage (GTDB taxonomy): Bacteria > Pseudomonadota > Gammaproteobacteria > Burkholderiales > Burkholderiaceae_C > Rhizobacter. The sequence continues at coordinate 2,942 of JACMKJ010000103.1, forward strand.
TCAGGCCCACGATCGTCTTCTTCAACGACGTGGTCTTGGCCGTCACGAACTGCGCATACAACCAGGCGGCTGCCGTGCGGTTGGCGTCATGGGCTTCGAAGAAGGTCCACGAGCCCACGTCCTGGTAGCCGTTCTGCATGCCTTGTTTCCAGTACGGGCCGTTCGGGCCAGGGGCCATGCGCCACTTGGGCGTGCCGTCGGCGTTGACCACCGGCAGGCCGGGCTTGGTCATGTCGGCGGTGAAGGCGGTGTACCAGAAGATCTGCTGCGCGATCTGGCCTTGGGCGGGCACCGGGCCCCAACGGTCCGTACTGGAAACAGGGCATGCAGAACGGCTACCAGGACGTGGGATCGTGGACCTTCTTCGAGGCCCATGACGCCAACAAGACCGCCGCCGCCTGGTTGTACGCGCAGTTCGTGACGGCCA
>JACMKJ010000104.1 GCA_014380155.1 Rhizobacter sp.
CCCGGTGCGCATCGGCTACGCCATTGCCCGCACCGGCCCCTGGGCCGGCGGCGCGCAGGTCAGCCAGGAGCCCAACTTCCTGCTCTGGGCCGAGCAGCAAAACGCCGCGGGCGGGCTCGACGTGAAGGGCAAGAAGCGCCCGATCGAGCTCGTGAGCTTCGACGACCGCAGCGAGACCGAGACCTGCGTGCGCACCTACGAGAAGCTGATGGGCAGCGACAAGGTCGATTTGATCCTGCCGCCCTGGGGCTCGACCGCCAACTTCGCGGTGGCCCCGCTGGCCAACCGTTTCGGCTACCCGTTGCTGGCACCCACGGCCTTGTCGCGCAAGCTGATCGAGATGAACCTGCCCTACTACTTCATGCTGCTGCAGCAGCCCGACCGCATGATGGGCGCGCTGGTCGACATGCTCGTCGCGAACAACGTGAAGACCATCGCCATCGTCTACATGGACGACCTGTTCGGCCTGGAGAACTTCGCGTCACTCAACAACGCGCTGAAGAAGACCAGCATCCAGGTGCTCGACCGCAAGAGCTACCCGCTGGGCGTGAAAGACCTGTCGCCGGTGCTGCGCTCGTTCAAGGATCAAGCCCCCGACGCCTTCATCGGCATCACCTACCCGCCCGACACCATTCTGGCCAGCAAGCAGAGCAAGGAGATCGGCTTCAACCCGAAGTTCTTCTACGCCTCGGTGGGCACCGCCTTCCAGCTGTACCGCAACGTGATGACGCCGGCTGGCGCCGAGGGCGTGATCGGCATGGGCTCGTGGAACAGCAAGAGCAGCCCCGCGGCCAAGGCCTACTTCGACGCCCACACCAAGAAGTTCGGCGGCAAGGAGCCCGACCGCTGGGCCAGCGGCGCCTGCTGGGCGAGCCTGGAGATCCTCACCGCGGCCGTGGCGAGCCAAGGCCTGGACCGCAAGGCGCTGCGCGACTACATCGCCAAGACCGAGCACAACACCATCATCGGCAAGATCAAGTTCACCGGTGTCGAGAACACCGCCACACCGGGCTCGGTGAGCCAATGGCAGAACGGCGAGTTCGAGGTCGTGTGGCCCAAGAGCATGGCCACGGCGGCGCTGGTGCCGGCCAAGCCGGCCTGGAAGTAAGAAGCGCAGCACGGTTTCATGTCATTCGGCGCATGGCTTGAACTGATCGCCTCCGGTCTGATCACCGGAGGCATTTACGCGCTCATCGCACTGGGGCTGAACCTGCAGTACGGGCTGATGCGCATCTTGAACATCGCCCACGGTGAGTTCTTGATGCTGGGCGCGTTTGCCACCTGGTTCGCCCAGTCGCAATTCGGCATCTCGCCCTTGTTGATGGCGCCGCTGTCGTTTCTGTTGCTGATGGGGCTGGGCATGCTCATCCACCGGCTGGCGTTCAAGCGGCTCACCGTCACCTCGCCGAACGTCGATGTGTTCGAGGCGCGTGGCTTGATGGTGAGTTTTGGTCTGATGTTCCTGGTGCAGAACTTCGCTTCGTTCGTGTGGGGTGGTGAGCTGCGCGGGTATGACTATCTGACGGAGCCGGTCGCCGTGGGCGGAGCGCAGTTTGCGGGGAACAAGTTGCTGTTGCTGCTCGTGTCTCTGGCGGCTAGCGGGGCGTTGATCCTGTTGCTGAAGAAGACACTGCTGGGCAAGGGCGTGCGGGCGTTGATGCAGTCGCCGACGGGGGCGCAGCTGGTGGGGATTAACACGGAGCGTTTGCATCCGTTGATGTTTGGGATTGGCTTGGGGTTGTCAGGATTGGCGGGTTGCTTGTTATCGATGGCGTATGCGATTTCGCCGTCGATTGGCGAGCCTTACACGGTGACGGCCTTGATCGTGATCACGCTGGGGGGCTTCGGCAGCATGACGGGGAGCTTGGTTGCCGGGTTGGCGTTGGGGGTCATTGAGGCCCTGGGGATGCACTTCACCAGTCCGTCGCTCAAGGCCTTGTTGTCGTATTCGATCTTCATCGGGGTGCTGTTGTGGAAGCCGAATGGCTTGTTCAAGCGATGAAGCGCGCCCCTCCGTCATTCCCGCGAAGGCGGGAATCCAGGATGGTTGCGCACCTCCAGCCGTTCGGGCTGAGGTATCGAAGCCTTGCTCGCTTTGTCGCTGATCTTGTTCACTGCGTGAGGCCGCGCCGGGGGTTCGGCCCGGCGGCCGACCCCCATTAAATGTGTCGACAAATAAAGGGGGCAAATAAATCGACCCAGCCGACTCGGCCCCACCGTTGCGACGGCGGCCGTGCGCA
>JACMKJ010000105.1 GCA_014380155.1 Rhizobacter sp.
AGCGCGGCCGCCTGTGCCAACGCCGCTTCGGCGCCGGCCAGGTCGCCCAGCTGTTGCAGCATCAGGCCGTTGTTGCCGTGCAGGGTCACCAGCTCGGCATGGTTGGGCTCGCGCGAGCGTTCGGCCAGCGCGATCACTTGCCGGTTGGTGGCGATGGCTTCGTGTGTGCGATCGGTATGCGTTTGTTCGTTGGCCAGCTCCATCAGCGCGGTCACGTGGCCACGGCTTGCGGGAGCGTGGCGCTCGAACAGGCGCAAGGCGGTCTGCAGGGCGGCTTCGCGCTCTTTGGCAGCATCTTGCCGGTCGCGCAGGCACACGCTGCGCTGTGTCCACCACGCGGCGCGCAGGGCGCTGTCGTTGCGGCCGGCTTCGGTGAGGGCACGGTCGGCGGCGTTTAGCAGGCGCAGGCAGGCGGCATGGTCGCCGCGCGCCTGCGCACGCACGGCCGATTCGAGTTGCGCTTCGAGCACATGCGGGTGCAGCGGGCCGTGGTGCTGCGTCACCAGAGCAAGCTGGCGCGCCTGCAGCCGCTCGAAGGCTTCGTCTTCGCCGAGCTCGCGGTAGATGTGGGCGGCGGTGCGCAGCAGCTCGATCTGCAGCTCGGGGTCGTTCGCAAAGCGGGCTTCGATCTGGCCCACGCTCTGGTCGAGCAAGGCCTTGGCGGTGATCTGGCCGCGCGGTGTGTCGGATGCAATGCGTGGGTCGCTGGCCTGGAACACACCGAGCAGAAAGTCTTTCACCGCTTCGGCCCGCTGCGCCTGAGCCTGCGCACGCTGCGCTTGCCAGGCGACGGCGGCGCCACCCCCCAGCAACACCACGCCCAGTGCGGCCGAAAAACCCACGCCGAGGCGGTGGCGGCGCATCCACTTGGCGGCCAGCTTCCAGCGGGTGATGCGGCGTGCGCTGATCGGTTCGTTGTGGGTGTGGCGTGCGAGGTCGGCCGCGAGGTCGGCCACGCTCGCGTAGCGCGCTTCGGGTGCGGGCTGCAGGGCCTTGTCGGTAATCGCGTCCAGATCGCCTTGCAAGGCGCGGCGCAACGCTGGCAGCGTGAGGCCCATGGCGCGGGCGTGCTGTTCGCTGGCGTGGCGCGAGGCCAGCGGCAGCTCTGGCGGCGCTGTCGCTTGCCAGCTTTGCGCCAGCAGGCTGCCGCTGCGCGGTGTGCTGCCGCAGAGCAGCTCGAACAGCATCACGCCGAGCGCATACACATCAGTGGCCACGGTGATCGGGCCGCCGGCCAGCTGCTCGGGCGCGGCATAACCGGGTGTGGCCGGGTGCGCGCCGGCGCGGGTGAGTTGGGTGGCGTCGTCGGCCTCGCCGTGCAGCAGCCGGGCGATGCCGAAGTCGAGCAGCTTCACCTGGCCTTGTGGCGTGACCAGCACATTGCTCGGCTTCAAGTCGCGGTGGGCCACCAGCTTGGCGTGGGCGTGCTGCACCGCCGCCGTGACCTGTGCGAACAAGGCTAGGCGAGCGGTGATGCCGAGCTGTCGTGCGTCGGCCCAGTTCGTGAGCGGCTCACCGTCGATGGCCTCGATGGCGAGGTAGGGCTGGCCATCAGCCGCCAGGCCGGCGTCATAAAAGCGGGCAATGTGCTCGTGCGACAGGCGCGCGAGGATGTCGCGCTCGCGCGCAAAACGGTCGCGCACCGAGCCGGCCAGCAAGTGGGCATGCGGCAGCTTGAGTGCCACCTCGCGCTGGTAGGCGCCGTCGATGCGACGTGCCAGCCACACCTCGCCCATGCCACCCTGGCCCAGCTCGCGCAGCAGTTCGTAAGGGCCGATGTGTTGGCCGGCGCTGCGCGCGGCTTCGTGGCCCGTTCGCCGCAGCTGCGGGCCGGCGAGAAAGCTCGCCTGGCTGGCCGCCGGCAAGGTGTGCAGCACCGGCGCGAGCCAGGGCACCAGCGCAGCGTCTTCTTCGGGCAGGGTGGCGATCCAGGCGTCGCGCTCGTGTTCGGGTCGTTGCAGGGCCTCGTCGAGCAGACGGGAGAAGCGGGGCCAGTGTTCCGGGGGGCAGGGAAGCTTGCTCATGTCTGCTCCTCGTCCGATGGGTACATCGGCCGATCCCCCGAGGGGATGCGGGCCGGCTTGGGAGCGGCCCGGCGCTCGGCCCGCCGGTGTGTGGGTCGCGGTTCCGATCGGGTTGCCACAAGGTGTCTCATGTCATCGGGCCAACGCAATGGGCGGCTGGCTCCGGACACTCAACCGAGCATCGTGCGCAGGATGGCGCGCGCCTTGTCCCAGTCGCGCCGCACGGTGCGCTCGGTCATGCCCAGGGCGCTGCCGATCTCGGTCTCGGTGAGGCCGCCGTAGTAGCGCATCTCCACCACCTGCGCGAGGCGCGGCTCCACCTGCTCCAGCGCGCGCAGGGCTTCGTCGACGTGCAGCGCTTCGTCATCGGCCGGTATGCCTTCGGCCAGCGTGGTCGACAGCGTGACCCGATGCGCGCCGCCGCCGCGCCGCTCGGCCTGCTGCTCGCGCACCAGGTCGACGATGATCGATCGCATCACCTTGGCGGCATACGCGTAGTAGTGGCCAGGGCTCGGGAAATGCAGGCCCTCGGCGCGGGCCGACAGGCGCAGGTAGCTCTCGTTCACCAGCGCCGTGGTGTTGAGCTGGGTCAGCGGGCCCGAGGCATGCAACCGGGCGCGAGCGATCTTCTTCAGCTCGGCGTAGGTGGCTGCGTCCCAGGGCTCGGCTGAGTCAACGGCCGAATTCATCGCCGAGTTCGCTTGCGCGGCGTTGCGCGGCTTTCAAGGCCTTGACGATGGCGGGCTTCACACCGCTGGCTTCCATGGAGGTGAGCGCAGCGTAAGTGGTGCCGCCCTTGGAAGTGACCCGTTCGCGCAACAACGAGGGCGGGTCGCTGGAGGCCTGGGCCAGGGCGGCCGAGCCGATGAAGGTGGCGAGCGCCAGCTGCTTGCCTTGCTCTCCGCTCAAGCCCATCTCCACCGCCGCTTGCATCATGGCCTCGACGAAGTAGAAGACATAGGCCGGGCCCGAGCCCGAGAGCGCGGTGACGGCGTCGAGATCGGCTTCGGCGTCGACCCACAGGGTGCGGCCGGTGGGCGCGAGCAGGCGTTCGATGTCCTTGCGTTCGAGCGCCGTCACCTCAGGCCGCGCATACAGCCCGGCGATGCCCTGGCCGATGAGCGCCGGTGTGTTGGGCATCGAGCGCACGATGCGCTGCGTGCCGAGCGCCTTGGCCATGTCGTCGCTGCGGATGCCGGCCATCACGCTGAACTGCAGCGCCTTCTCGATGTGGGGCAAGGTGGCCTCGGCTGCGGCCTTGAAGTTCTGCGGCTTGATGGCCCAGGCCACGATCCCCGCGCGTTGCAGCACCGAGCCGGGGGATTCCAGCGTGATCACCGAGAGGTCGCGCTGCAAGCGCGAGCGCTGCTCGGCGTTGGGCTCCAGCACCAGGATGTCGCCCGGAGCGCGCCCGCTCTTGAGCAGGCCGCCGATGATGGCGCTGGCCATGTTGCCCCCGCCGATGAATGCAATGGTGTTCATGAGGGCCAGTGTAGAAGTTTCAGGCGGCCGCCCAGCGCCGCAGCGCCCGCTCGGTGGCCTGCATTGCCGGCCGTGCAAGCGCATAGAACGACAGGCGGCCGGGTGCCGGCCAGTGCCGCGCTTCACTGGCCGGCAAAGGTTTCAGGTCGGCGGGGATCGCCGATTGGTTGAGGCAGCCCACGCCCCAGCCGGCCCGGATGGCGGCCACCGCGCCATGCGCGCCGGCACAGCTGAGTTGGATGTGGTGGGGCCGGCCGGAGCGGGCCAGTGCCGCCAGCGCCATCGTGCGCACCGGGCAG
>JACMKJ010000106.1 GCA_014380155.1 Rhizobacter sp.
CGCTCGTTGTTGCGCTCGAACTCGAGCTTCATGTTGAGGTCGAGGGCGTTCTTGTTGCCGTAGTGATCGATCATCACCGAGTGGTCGACCACCAAGTCGACCGGCACCAGCGGCTCGATGGTGCGCGGGTTCTTGCCCATGCTCACCGCCACGTTGCGCATGGCGGCCAGGTCGGCCAGCAGCGGCACCCCGGTGAAGTCTTGCAGCACCACCCGCGCGACCACGAAGGGAATCTCGTCGACGCGCTCGCCGCCCGGTGCCCAGTTGGCCAGCCGCTCCACGTGCTCGGCCGTGACCTTCTTGCCATCGCAGTTGCGCAGCACCGACTCGAGCACGATGCGCATCGAGATGGGCAGCTTGTTCACGTTGGGGAACTTCTTCGCCAGCTCGGGCAGCGAGAAGTAGCTGCCGCTCTTGCCCGAAGGGGTCTTGAAGATCTTGAGCGTGGAGGCAAAGCTGTGCTCGGCGGATTTTTTGGCTGAGTTCATGGGGCGCTCCTGGAAGTTAGCGGGCATTGTGCAGCGCCAGCAAGGCAAGACAAGTGACGGGGAGATGGCCTGGTTTGGCCCGGGTGGCCAGGCCGGCATCACGCCCGACCATCCTTCGTGAACGATGCCCTGGAAGCGCGGGCATTCCATGGGGCGGAACGGCGGTGACTTGGCTAGACTTGGATTTGTAACCGTCACTTACATCCTTCGCGCATGGCGATTCGCCGTTCCTTGCCGCTGTCCCTGCCAACCAGCGCGTGGATGGCCTTGCTGGAGGCCAGCACCGAGCTACTGGCCTTGCTGGATGAGCATGGCGTTGTCTTGTGGGTCAACCCGGCGATGTCGCGAGCCGCCGGCAGGCGCGCGCTGGCGGGCCAGACCCTGGTGGAAATGCTCGGCATGGGTGGCCACGAAACCATGCAGTCCGAATTGCTGGCCGATGCCTTGCTCGCCCGCAAGCCCCTCCAACTGCCCGAGCTGCTCTGGCGTGACGCCGAGGGCGCAGCCCGCACCGCCGAAGCGGGCCTGAAGCCGCTGCCTCACGACGAAATGCCGAGCGACGCGCGCTGGCTCTGGACCCAGCGCGACACGACCGAGATCACGCGCTTGCGGGCCGAGACGGCGCGGGCCGTCGAGCGCCTGCAGCGCGCCCAGGAGTTCGGCCGTCTCGGCCTCTTCGAGCGCGAGCTGCCGATGGGGCGAGGCCACTGGGACGCTCACATGTTTCGCATGTGGGGCCTGGATCCGGCCCAGGGTGCCCCGGACTTCGATACCTTCGTGGCCCGCATTCACCGCGATGACCAACCGGGCATGGACTATCGCGAGGCCGCCAAGACGCCCGGCAAATACGCCAAGCGCTACCGGATCATTGGCCCCACGGACGGGCAGTGGCGCCACGTGCATGCGCAGTGGGAGGTGAAGGCCGGCCCCGACGGCACGCCGAACCTCATCTCCGGCGTGATGGTCGACGACACCCAGGTCTACGAGCTCGCCGAATCTTTCAACACGACCAGCGCGCAGCTCAAACTCGCCGTCGACCTGGGCAACATCGCCATCTGGCGTCACGACCTTCGCACCAACCGGGTCCACTACAACGACAAGAGCTTCGAGCTGCTCGGCATCACGCCGCGACCCGAGGGCCTGCCCATCGGCGAGGTGGGGGCGCTGATCCACCCGGACGACGTTCCTCGCGTGGCCGCCGCGGTCAAGGAATCGCTGAGCACCGACCGCCCGGTCGACACCGAGGCGCGCTTTCGGCGTGCCGATGGCACCTACCGCTATGTGCTGTCGCGTCGCATGGTGCGGCGCAATGCCGATGGCCAGCCCGTCGAGTTCATGGGCGTGGCGCTGGATGTCACCGAGCAGGTGTCGGAGACCCGGCGCGCCCAGGAGCTGGCCCGGCGGCTCGGCGTGGCGGCGTCTGCCGCGGGTCTGGGCATCTGGAGCCGGGAGACGGGGCTTGAGCGCGGCGAATGGAACGCGCAGATGTTCGAGATCATCGGCCGGCCGCAATCGCTCGGGGTGCCGCGACGCACCGAGTGGCTCAACGAGGTGGTCCACCCCGACGACCGCGAGCGCATGCGCACGGCGCACGCCGAGCTGCAAGCCTCGCAAGACGTCACGGTCGAGCATGAATACCGCATCGTGCGGCCGGATGGCGAGGTGCGCTGGCTGGTCAGCCGGGCGCGTCACGAGAAGCGCGAGGCGGGCTTTGTGCAGTTTGGCATTGCAATCGACGTGACCGATCGCCAGGAGAAGCTGGTGGCCCAACGCGAGAGCCAGGCCAAGTCCGAATTCCTCGCGCGCATGAGCCACGAGCTGCGTACGCCGCTGAACGCCGTGCTCGGGTTCGCCCAGCTGCTGCGGCTGGAGCCTGCCCTGGCCGCGTCGGCATCGCAAGAGAAGGTTCGCCACATCTTGGCGGCCGGTGAACACCTGCTGTCGCTGATCAACGACGTGCTCGATCTGTCGAGCCTGGAGAGCGGCGAGGTGAGGCTCGACCTGCGCCCGGTGCGCCTGGCCGACGTACTGCAAGAAGCGCTGGCGCTGCTCGAACCGGCGGCCCGTGAAGCCGGCGTGAGCATCGACGTCGACGAGACCGCTGCCGTCGTCTGGGCCGACCGCATTCGCACCCGCCAGGTGGTGATCAACCTGCTGAGCAACGCCGTCAAGTACAACGCCGCGCGCGGCCACGTCTACGTCAGCGTGAGAGACCACCAGGAAGACGGTGACGATGCCGTGGTGCTGACCGTGGTCGACACCGGGCGGGGCATGACGCGTCAGCAGATGGCGCACCTGTTCGAGCCGTTCAACCGCCTCGGTGTCGAGCTGGAAGGCATCGAAGGTGCCGGCGTCGGGCTGTCCGTCGTGAAGGCGTTGGTCGAGCGGATGGGCGGGTCGGTGCGTGTGGAAAGCACGCCCGGCATCGGCTCTCGTTTCGAGGTTCTTTTGCCGCCGCATGCCGGGCCGGTCGAGCTTGACGAGGCACCGCCGCAAGCGGCCCACGCGCCATCCACTCTTGCCGAGAGTCAGCCGGTGCCCCGACGCGATCGCCAAGGCCGCCTGCTCTACATCGAAGACAACCCGGTCAACGCCTTGCTGGTGGAGGAGATGGTGCGTCACCACGCGGGCCTGCAGATCGAATCGGTGGCGAGCGGGCTCGACGGCGTCGCGCGTGCCCATGAGATGCGGCCCGACCTGATCCTGGTCGACATGCAGTTGCCCGACGTCAACGGTTACGAAGTGCTGAGCCGGCTGCGGGCGCAGCCGTCGACGGCGGGAATTCGCTGCATCGCGCTGTCAGCCAACGCCATGCCCGAAGACATCGCCCGTGCGAAAGAAGCCGGCTTCTCCGACTACTGGACGAAGCCGATCCACCTGAGCACCTTCCTCGCCGCGCTGGACCGCCTGTTTCCGGGGTGACCGTTGCGGGCAGGGCGAGCTGGCGCTGGGCTGAGGCAATTTGCGGGTCTATGGGGCCATTGAACCCCCTACGCCGGGTACCAAGCCGCGGAATAGTGCAGGAATCACCCCCCTATTGACCGCAACGCCAGAAGGGCAGCCGCCCACAATGGGCCAGAGTCAATCTGCCCCAAGTTTCTCCTATGAAAAAGTCGACCGCCAAGCCTCCCGTCGCGGTGGCCAGCCAGCCCGTGACCGGGCTGTCTGAGCTGGATCGCGAGCTGGCCCTGGCCCGCTCGGGCGGCATGGCGCTGGCCGACCTGATGAACCACGCCGAGGCACTGAGCCGCGCCGGCCGTGCGCAAGATGGCGCCGCGCTGTATGAAACCTGGATCGCGCACACCGTGTCGCCCTTCCAGCACGTGGCCTGCTTCAACTGGGGCACCTTGCTGGGCGCGCTCAGCCGCCATGCCGAGGCCGAAAAGGCTTACGAGCGCGCGCTCGCGCTGAGCCCCGATTTCATGCAGGCCCGCCTCAACCTGGGCCACCAGCTGGAGCACTTGGGTCGCCCCGACGAAGCCGTGGCCGAGTGGCAAAAGGTCGTCGACCGGGCCGATGCCGCCGTCGAGCTGCACCTGCACGCGCTGAACAACATGGCCCGCCTGCTCGAGCAGCGCCGCCAATACGACCACGCCGAGCGCTGCCTGCGCGCGAGCCTGGAACTGAAACCCGCGCAGAACGACGTGATCCAGCATTACGTGCACCTGCGCCAGAAAAAGTGCGCCTGGCCCGTCTACCAGCCGGTGGGCGCGCTGACGCAAAACCAGCTGCTGCTGGGCACCTCGGTGCTGGCCATGCTGGGCGAGACAGACGACCCCGCCTTGCAGCTGCTGGCCGCGCAGCGTTTTGTCTACGAGCGCACACCCAAGCCGCCGGCCGTGCCCTTCCATGAAGGCCAGGCCAAGCGCCAGGGCAAGATCAAAATCGGTTACCTCTCGGGCGACCTGCACATGCACGCCGTCGGCCTGCTGTCGGTGGAGCTGCTCGAGCTGCACGACCGCGAGCGCTTCGAGGTGTATGCGTTCTCGTGGAGCCGCGACGACGGCACGCCACTGCGCGCACGCATCCGCCAGGCCATCGACCACTACATCCCGATCGGCGGGCTTGACGACACCACGGCCGCCAAGGTGATTGCCCAGCACGGCATCGACATCCTGGTCGACCTGCAAGGCCTCACCGCCGGCGCCCGCCCCGCCATCGTGGGCATGCGGCCCGCGCCCACCCAGGTCAGCTACCTGGGCCTGCCCGGCACCTGCGCGCTGCCGGGTGTCGACTACATCCTGGCGGACCGCTTCGTGATGCCCACCGAGCTGCAGCCCTACATGACCGAGCGGCCGATCTACGTGCCGCACTGCTACCAGGTCAGCGACCGCCAGCGCGAAGTGGGCCCGGCGCCCAAGCGCTCTGACTACGGCCTGCCCGAAGACGCGTTCGTGTTCTGCTCGTTCAACAACACCTTCAAGTTCACCGAAGCCGTGTTCAAGAGCTGGATGCGCATCCTGAAGCAGGTGCCGAACAGCGTGCTGTGGCTCTTGGCCGACAACGAATGGGCGCTCGAGAACATGCGCCGCGAGGCAGATGCCCACGGCATCGGCCGCGAGCGCCTGATCCTCGCGCCGCGCGTGGCGCCGCCCGAGTACCTGGCCCGCTTCCAGCTGGCCGATCTGATGCTCGACACCTTTCCCTACAACGCCGGCACCACCGCCAGCGATGCGCTGTGGATGGGCCTGCCCATCGTCACCTATTCGGGCCGCAGCTACATCTCACGCATGGCGGGCAGCTTGCTCAGCAACGTGGGCCTGCCCGATCTCGTGACCTTCTCGCTGCAAGACTACGAGCGCCTCGCGGTGCAACTGGGCAACAACCCGCTGCGTGTGGCCTCGCACAAGCGCTACCTCGCCGAGCATGGGCGCCAGTCGAAATTGTTTGACGTCCCCGCCCTGGTCAAAGACATCGAGCACGAGTTCGAGCGCCTGGCGCTGGAGCAGCGCGGCTAAAACATGTCAGCACGCCAAGAGCCCTTCATGGCCTCCGCCGACGGTGCATTGCACGCCGGCGATGCCTTGGTGCAGGCCATCGTCTGGCTGTGCAAGCACCATGGCCGTGAGCGCTCGGCCGAGTCGCTGTTGGCGGGCACGCCGCTCGAGGGCAGCCTCGGGCCTGACCAGGCGGTGCGTGTCATGCGCGAAGCCGGCTTCAATGCCGGCCTCATTCAACGCAAGATCTCCGACATCCACGCGCTGCTCTTGCCCGCGGTGCTGCTGCTGAAAAATGGCGACGCTGCCATCGTGGTCGCCCGCCACCCCGCCAAGAAGGGCGCCGACAGCTACGACGTGGTGATGCCCGGCCCCGAGAGCCACAGCTGCAAAGCCACCGAGGCCGAACTCTCCGGTGAGTACACCGGCTTCGCCTTCGTGGCCTCGCCTCGGGCGCTGATCCCGGCGAGCCTGTCGCACGAAATCATCATCGACCCCAATGCCCACTGGCTGTGGGGCACGCTGCGCCGTTTCACACCGTACTACCGCTCGGCGCTGCTCGCTGCAGCGCTCAGCAACCTGCTGATGCTGGCCAGCGGCCTGGTCACCTCGGTGGTGTTCGACAAGGTGTTGCCGCACCAGGCCTTTGTCACCCTCTGGGCGCTGGCCACCGGTGGCTTCATTGCGCTGGTGTTCGACCTGATCGCGCGCCAGTTGCGCACCCACCTCATCGACACGGCCGGCAAGAAGGCCGACCTCATCATTGGCTCGCTCCTGTTTCGCCAGACGCTCGGCGTGCGCATGGAGCACCGGCCCGAGTCGGCAGGCTCTTACGCGCACCACCTGGCGCAGGTGGAAACCGTGCGTGACTTCTTTGCCGGCGCCACGCTGTCGGCGCTGAGCGACCTGCCGTTCATCATCATCTTCGTGGCCATGACCTTCGTGATCGGCGGGCCATTGGGCTGGGTGCTGCTCGCCGCCATCCCGCTGATCCTGGGCATGGCCTGGGTGATCCAATCATCGCTGCGCCGCTCGATGAGCGCCAACATGGCCCACCAGGCCGACTTGCAGGGTTTGCTGGTCGAGGCCGTGGAAGGGCTCGAAGACCTGAAGGCCGCTGGCGCACAGGGCCGCTTCCTGCGCCGTTATGAAGACGCCACCGCGGCGGCTGCCGATTCGGCGCTGCGCGCGCGCAACCTGGGCGGCCTCACCAACAACATCTCGGCCATGTCGCAGCAGCTCGTCACGCTGGTGATGCTGGTGGTGGGCGTCTACCTCATCGCCGATGGCAGCATCAGCGGCGGCGCGCTCATCGGCGCCATCATGTTTGCCGGCCGTGCGGTCGGCCCGCTGGGCAGTGTGGTCGCCCTGGCCACCCGCTACCAGGGCGCACGTGCCTCCATGGTGTCGCTCGACCGCATGATGAAGCTGCCCACCGAGCGGGCGCCTGGCGCCACCTATGTGGCCAACCATGAGATCAAGGGCCGCATCGGCCTGCACGACCTGAGCTTTTCCTACCCGCCCACGGCCGAGGGCGCTGCGGCACCCAAGGTGCTCAAGGGCGTCAAGCTCAAGTTCGAGCCGGGCGAGCGGGTGGCCATCCTCGGGCGCATCGGCAGTGGCAAATCCACGGTCTTGCGCTTGTTGGCCGGGCTGTACCAGCCCACCGAAGGCATGGTCGAAGTCGACGGCATCGACCTGCGGCAGATCGACCCCGCCGACTTTCGCGCGAAGGTCGGCTTCGTGTCGCAGGAGCCACGGCTCTTCAAGGGCACGCTGCGCGAAAACGTGCTGCTCGGTCGCGCCTCGGTCGATGCTTCGCGGCTCACCGAAGTGGCGCGTGTTACGGGCCTGGATCGTTTGATCTCTTCGCACCCGCAGGGCTGGGAGCTGCCGGTCGGCGAAATGGGTGGCCTGCTGTCGGGCGGCCAGCGCCAGCTGGTGGCACTCGCGCGCTGCCTGGTCACGCAGCCACAGATCTTGCTGATGGACGAGCCCACCAGCTCGATGGACGCGCAGTCTGAAATCTTGTTCTTGCGCCAGCTGAATGAAGCGCTGGGCACCCGCACCGTGATCATGGTCACCCACCGCCCTGCCGTGCTCGAGCTCGCGCAGCGGGTGGTGGTGGTCGATGGTGGCAAGGTCATCCTCGACGGCCCGAAGGCCCAGGTGCTGGCCGCGCTCTCGGGCGCCAAGCCGGCCGCAAGCGCCACGCCCGAGGCGAATGCTTCGCCGAATGTGCACCTGCACCCGTCGACCCAGCCCGTGCAACGCGGGGCTTCTGTATGAGCATGAAGCCCCCACGCTCACTTCGTTCACTGCCCCCCGAGGGGGCGCGTCAGTCCCTTGGGGCGGCCCGGCGGTACTGACATGGCCTTCTGGAAACGCAAACCCAAAGAACCCGCCAGCGGCGACATGGCCTACATGGCCGACGTGCGCGCGGCGATGGTGGTCGAGGCCACGCCGGGCACCACCTGGGCGCTGTACCTGATGGCGCTCATCCTGATCTCGGCCATCGCATGGGCTTCGATCGCGCGTGTCGACGAGATCACCCGCGCCGATGCACGCGTGATCCCCGACGGCAAGGAGCAGGTCATCGCCAGCCTGGAAGGCGGCATCCTGCGCGAGCTGCATGTGCGCGAAGGCCAGACCGTGCACGAAGGGCAGGAGCTGGCGCAGCTCGACCCCACACGCTTCGAATCGCAGCAGAACGAAGGCCAGGCCAAGCGCATCGCCATCATGGCGACCATCGTCCGCCTCACCGCCGAAGCCAATGGCCGCGCCTTGAACTTCCCGAAAGAAGTGGCCGACATGCCGAACATCGTCGAAGGTGAAACCGACGCCTACAACGCCCGCAAGCACGGGCTCGACGAAGCGTTGCAGACCAACGCCCGCAACGTGGTGCTGCTGATGAAGGAGCTGGGCGTGTCGGAGGCCATGTCGGCCAAGGGCCTGATGAGCGAGGTGGAAGTGATGCGCCTGCGCCGCCAGGTCAACGACCTGCAGCTGCAAAGCCGCGAGCGCATCAACAAATTCAGGCAAGACGCCAGCACCGACCTGGTTCGCGTGCAGACCGAGCTCTCGCTGCTCGACGAACAACTCGCCGGCCGCGCCGACGTGTTGCGCCGCACCGTGCTCACCTCGCCGGTGCGCGGGCTGGTGAAGAACATCCGCACCAACACCATCGGCGGCGTGGTGGCGCCGGGCGCCCCGATGATGGAGATCGTGCCCATCGGTTCGCGCGTGCTGGTCGAGGCGCGCATCAAGCCGCGCGACATCGGCTTCGTGCGGGTCGGGCAAAAAGCCGAGGTCAAGCTCGCCGCCTACGACTACACCACCTACGGCGGCCTGCAAGGCAAGATCGAATACATCAGCCCCGACGCGCTGGGCGACACCGACCGCGCCGCCGCCGACTCCACCTACTACCGCGTGACGCTGCGAAGCGACCGCTCCACGCTCAAGGAAAAAGGCAAGCCGCTGCCCATCTTGCCCGGCATGACGGGCCAGGTAGAAGTGCGCACGGGCGAGCGATCGGTGCTGAGTTTCATCTTGCGGCCGATGTTGAAGTCCAAGGAAGCTTTCCGGGAGAGGTAGCGCCGGAGGCCTCGAATTGGCGGCAAATTCGCCCTGCTTTCGAGCCATCACCCCGACCCCGGTCGCGGTGTACTGACGGGAATGCTCAGGAGCGTTCCCTCATGAAATTCCATTCCCTTCGCCTGTTGCCCGTTTGCGCCGCCTTGTTGGCCGCCAGCGCCATGCTGGGCGCCCAAGCCCGTTGCATTGATGAAGACAACGTCGAGATGCGCACCGGCAGCAATGCCAACGGCATGCCCATCGACGCCGGTGCGGCCCGCGCCAACCTGCAAAACATGGTCAACGAAGCACATCGCCGCAGCCAGGCGCTGGGCGCCGTGAGGCTGCTGGCCGAAGCCGCGGCGATTGACGTCGACGAAGCCCGCTCCGGCCACTGGCCGCAGCTGACGGCCAACGGCTTCATCGGCACCACCGAAACCAAGGTCGCTGACGTGGAAGAAAGCCGCGGTAAACAAGGCCGTGTCGGCATCACGCTGAGCGCGCCGCTGTTCGACGGTGGCCGCACCACCCAGCTCACCGACTGGCGCAAGAACCTGGCCGAAGCAGCCCGCCTGGGCGAGATCAACGCGCAGGAGCAAGTGGCGCTGCAAACCGTGTCGCTTGCCATCGAGCGCAGCCGCTACCGCCTGCAAGCGCAGGTCTACCAGCAGTACGCCCGCAAGATGAGTTGCCTGGTCGAGGCGCTGGAAACCATCGTGCGGGCCGACCGCGGCCGCACCAGCGAGCTGGTGCAGGCGCAGAAGAACCTGCAGCAGGCCGAGATCTCGCAGGCGCAAACCCTGTCGATGGTGCGCCAGGTCGAGACGCGGCTGCGCCGCTTCGTGGGCGATGCCTTGCCGCCCAGCGAAGGCCTGTCGTCGGTGCTGCTGACGCCGCCACCGCTGCCCGAGGTGCTGGCCCAGGCCGACACCGCCCCCGACATCGCCCAACTTTCAGCCCAGGCTCTGGCGGCCGAAGCCTTGTCGCGCTCGGTGAGCGCGGCCCGCATGCCGCAAGTCAACCTGGTGGCCAACGGCAATCAGGTTCGCGGCGCGGGCAACTCGGCCAACTGGTCGGCCGGCATCAACGTCAGCGTGCCCCTGTTCAACCTGCCTGCCGGCCACGCGGTCGACTCGTCGCAAAAGCGTGCCGCCGCGGCCAAGCTGCAGCGGGCCGACGCGCTCGAAGCACGCAAGTTCCGCATGACCGAAGTGCATGAGCAGGCGCTGAGCTCCTTCGACCGCGCCCGCCGCGTGGTCGAGGTGCTGCGTGACAGCGACCGTGTGCGCAATTTCACCCTGCAGCAATGGCAACAACTTGGCCGCCGCTCGCTGTTCGACGTGATGGCCTCCGAGGGCGACCACTACGGCCTGCGGGTTGCCTATGTGAATGCCTTGTACGACGGCCAGCAGTCCACGGCCATGCTGTGGTCTCTTGGCAGCGGCGTGCGCCAGCGCCTACAGTGAAACTTTGCCGCTGAGCCTGGCGAGATCAACGAACAACCCCCGAGGAGCGGAAAGATGATTCACCCGAGTGCGATCGTTTCCCCGAAGGCCCGTCTCGGCACCCAGATCGAAGTGGGCCCGTTCACGATCATCCACGACGATGTGCAGATCGGCGACGGCGCGGTCATCGGCTCGCACTGCGAGATCGGCCTGCCTTCAGCGCTGGCCGAGGGCGCGCCGCTGGTCATCGGTGACTCGGCGCTGATTCGCTCGCACAGCATCTTTTACCAAGGCTCGACCTTCGGCAACCGCCTCGTCACCGGGCACCGCGTGACGGTGCGCGAGAAGACCGTGGCGGGTGAAAACCTCCAGATCGGCACGCTCAGTGACCTGCAAGGCCACTGCACGATCGGCAACTACGTGCGCTTCCACAGCAATGTGCACATCGGCCAGAAATCGAGCATCGGCAACTTCGTCTGGATCTTCCCCTACGTGGTGTTGACCAACGACCCGCACCCGCCCAGCACCGTGTTGCGGGGCCCGCGCATCGAAGACTTTGCGGCCATTGCCACCATGTCGATGATCCTGCCCGGCGTGACGGTGGGCGAGGGCGCTTTGGTCGGCGCGCACAGCAGCGTGAACCGCGATGTAGCACCCAACACCGTGGTCGCTGGGGCGCCTGCGAAGTTTGTTTGCAACGCCAACGAGATCAAGCTCAAGGACGGCACCGGCCGCCCCGCCTACCCCTGGCGTGACCACTTTCACCGCGGTTACCCCGAAGCGGTGGTCGCGCAGTGGCTCAAAGAAGCCGAAGCCCGGCACGTGTCTGCCTGAACGGCACCCTTCCATTTTTCCCCTGAGAGATTCACATGCCCAGCTCAGCCGTCAGCAAGAAGATCGAAAACTTCGCCAGCGACATCTACATCAAGGACTCGACTGGCGAGAACTTCATCGAGA
>JACMKJ010000107.1 GCA_014380155.1 Rhizobacter sp.
CCGGGGCCTGGCGCGGTGATCGACGGCTCGGGCAGCGCGGCGCAGTTCAACAGCGGCTTCGCGTCGATCGCCAGCGATAGCGCGGGTGTGCTCTACGTGGGCGATGACTTCGGCCTGCGCCGGATCGCGCCCGACAACACCGTGACCCTGCTCGCGGGTTCGCGAACCGACGCGGGCGCGGTTGATGGCAACGCAGGCGCGGCGCGCTTACGCACCATCCGCGGGGTGGCCGTCAAACCTGGCGGTGAGGTGTTCGTGGCCGACACCGGCAACGCCATCCGGCGTGTGGACGCGGCCGGCAACGTCAGCACCTACGCCGGCGTGATGGGACAGAGCAGCAGTGTTGATGGGCCGGTGGCCACAGCGCGCTTCACGACCCCGGGCCCGATGGCCTTCGCCCCCGATGGTTCCTTGTTCGTGGTTGATAACAACGGCGGCGACAGCGTGATTCGCAGAATCTCAAGCGACGGGGCGAGTGTGAGCACCGTGCCCATTCCGCCCAACAGCCAGGTCACCGCCATCGCGGTCGATGCGGCCGGCACCCTTTACTACGGCGGCTACCCCGGCCTCATGAGGCTGCCGCCCGGCGGTGCGCCCAGCGTGTTGGTGCCGCGCGGCGCCAGCGTCGCGGTGGGAGCCAACCCGACCGTGTGGGACATCGACAGCATCGCCGTGCTGGCGCCCGGGCAACTGGTGGTGCTCACCAGCGGCCACATCCTCAGGGTGACGCTGCCATGAGCGCGCGTCGCTCGCCTCTTCACTCCGGGCCCCTGGTCCAGCATTTCTCCAGGAAAACACCATGAGCCACGAACCTGTCTAGTCAAAGCGGCGCGTGTGGGCTGCGGGTGTGGAGCGGGCAGTGCATCAACGTGGAGGTGCGCCCACGCTGAGATCGTGCGGCAGGCGCGCGGCGCCTGCCTGCGCTCAGAGCGGCAGCTCGGTGAAGTAGCGCCCGCCGTGATAGATCAGCGGCAGGGCGCCTTCGCGCCGCTCGCAACGCTCGACCTCGCCGACGAAGATGATGTGGTCACCTTCTTCGTACTGGCTGCGGTTGAAACACTCGAACACCGCGGCGCTGCCTTCGATCACCGGTGCACCGCCGGCGCCTTGGCGGCAGGCCACGCCGGCGAAGCGGTCAACGTCTTTGGAAGCAAAGCGCTCGGCCAGCAGGCGCTGGTCGGCCGCCAGGATGTTGATGGCGTAATGCGACCCCTTGGCAAAGGCAGACATCGAACCCGCGCGCTTGGACAGGCTCCACAGCACCAGCGGCGGTGACAACGAGACCGAGTTGAACGAGTTGGCGGTCAGCCCGACCGGCTTGCCCGAGGGGTCGAGCGCGGTCACGACCGTCACGCCAGTGGCGAAGCTGCCCAGCGCGGCGCGGAACTCCTGTGCGGAAAAGCTGGGGGTGACCGGGCGCAGCAACGCATTCATTCGCTCATTGTGAGGGAGGCGGCCGGGGTGACCAACTCCTATCTAGGGGGTTAGGGCGACGCTGAACAAGTCTCTCGCGTACGGCGCATCCTCGTTTTGGGCGGTCTGCGGCGTTGCAAATGCTCGCGATACCTTCGGGTATCGCTGTGCTTAGCGCCTTGCAGCCCATCCCAAACCGAGGCGCGCCGCCTCGCGGAGACTTGTTCAGCGTCGCCTTGGCGACCACTACACTGCGCCCGCATGAGACTTATGCACGTGCTGGGGCGGTTTGCCGCCGGTTGTGGGGCCCTGGTGGGGTTGGCCGCCGCGGTGGCAGCCCCGGCCGGCCATTGCGCCGACTGGTCGCGCCGCCTGCCCAGCCTGAGCCGCACGCTGTGCGAGCAGGCCGCGCTGGTGGCGCCAGGCGCCACCTCGGTGAAAGGCGTTCCGCTGTACCAGCGTGATGTGCGCACAGCGGTCGACAACGAGCTCAGCGTGCTCGTGGGCACACCTACCAAGCCACGCCGCCGGGTGCTGGTGCTGGGAGGTATTCACGGTGACGAGTTGTCATCCACCTCGCTCGTTTTCCACTGGATCGCCCAGGCCAATGACACCACCGCCGACATGGACTGGCGCTTCGTGCCGGCGCTCAACCCCGACGGCCTGATGCTGCCGCGCCCCACGCGGGTGAATGCCAACGGGGTTGACCTGAACCGCAACTTCCCGACACCGCGCTGGGCCCAGGAGGCGCCACGCTACTGGGAAAAGCGCACCCGCAAAGACCCGCGCCGTTACCCCGGGCGCACGGCCTTGTCGGAGCCCGAAAGCCGCTTTGTGGTGGAGACCATCGCGCAATGGAAGCCCGATCTCATCGTGACCGTGCACGCCCCTTACGGCGTGCTCGATTACGACGGCCCCAGCGTGCCGCCGCAGCGCCTGGGCCGGTTGTACCTCGACCGGGTGGGCATCTTCCCCGGCTCGCTGGGGCACTACGGCGGTGTGCACAAGGGCGTGCCGGTGGTGACCATCGAGCTGCCGAGCGCCATCCGCACACCCACCGACGCCGAGATGCGCCAGATGTGGATTGACCTCTTGCGCTGGGTCGGCGAGCGCATGACATTCGCCGAACGCCAGGAGACGCGCTAGGAGTTGCCCATGCAGCTGATCACCCGCCACCTCATCGCCGCGGCCCACAACAACGCCTGGGCCAACCACCGGCTGCTGACGGCCTGCGGCCAGCTTTCGCAGGAGGATTTCGCGGCCCCGCGGGTGAGCTTCTTCCCGTCGATCAAGGCGACGCTGAACCACATCCTCACCGTCGATGCCTACTACCTCGATGCCATGCAGCGCAGCCTGCGCGGCGACGCCCCGCACCCGGAGTCGCGCAGCTTCTTCGATCCTGAAGAGCCACATGAACGCTGCGCTGCGCTGGCCGAAGCGCAGCGCGCCTCGGACCGCGTGCTGATCGCGCTGTGCCGATCGCTCGCAGCCGACGAGGCCTTGCTTGAACACGTGGTGAAGGTGCCGCGCACCGCGCAGGTCGACCACGAGCCGCTGCACCGTCTGCTGGCGCATGTGTTCGAGCACCAGACCCACCACCGCGGCCAGGTGCACGCCATGCTGTCGGGCACGCAGGTGCCGCCGCCGCAGCTCGACGAGTTCTATTGCGCCGACGATGCGCCGCGGCGCGTGGAGGATTTCCGCGTTCTCGGTTTTTCCGAAGACGCCATCTGGAAATCGAGCTGAGACCACCGGAATAGAGCGCGTACCGGCGGCGTAAACGAATCGTGCAAGCCACCTCCTGCTTTCGTCAACAGCTGTTGAGCGCGATCCCGCGCGTGCGCCGGTATGCGCACTCGCTGGTGATGGAAGGCAGCACCGCCGATGACCTGGTGCAAACCACGCTGGAACGCGCGTTGTCGCATTGGCACCAGTTCGACCAGCGGCGCGACATCGTGGTGTGGTTGCTCAGCATCGCCCACAACGCCCACCGCGACACTCAGCGCCGTGGCATGCGATTGCTCATCGTCGACCCGCAGGTGTTACAGGCCCAACAAGACCAGCAGCACAGCGACCCCGGTGCCGATGTCGGCTTGCGCATGGATTTGCTCGCGGCCTTGCAGCACCTCACGCCCGAGCAGCGCGAGCCCTTGCTGCTGGTGACGGTGGAAGACCTCTCCTACGCCGAATGTGCCGAAGTGCTGCACATCCCCATCGGCACCGTGATGTCGCGCATTTCACGGGCGCGTGCGGCGCTGCGCATCCTGCTCGACGGCAGACCTGCGGCCACCGTGCATGCCTTGCACCGCGTGGTCTGACCCACCATGAACACCGCGTCGCACACACCACCCACCGATGAGCGCCTGAGCGCCTGGCTCGACGGCGAGTTGCCACCGGCGCAGGCCGCCGATATCGATGCCTGGCTGACCCAGCACCCCGAAGACGCAGCCCGCGTGCGCCTGTGGGCGGCTGACCGCGACGCCTTGCGCGCTCGGCTGGGCCCGATGGTCGATGAGCCACTGCCCGAGGCCTTCGCCGAGAGCGTGTGGCGCAGCACGCCGCAGCGATCCGTGTGGTGGCGCTGGGCCGCCGCTGCGTCCGCCGTGTTCGCACTGGGCGGTGTGGTGGGAGCGCTTGGCGTGTGGCAGTTGCGTTCCAGTCCTTCGGCGCAACTCGCGGCCCAGCCTGCGGCCGGCTGGGTGCAGCGCGCGGCGGTGGCGCACGCGGTGTACGTGCCCGAACAGCGCCACCCGGTCGAGGTGTCTGTGTCCGGCGCGTCGGCCGAAGAAAACCGCGCGCAAGAAGAACACCTCGCCCGCTGGCTCACTCGCCGCCTGGGCTTTGCCGTCAAGCTCTTTGACCTGCGCGGCAAGGGCTTCGAGCTGGTGGGTGGCCGCCTGCTGCCCGACGCCGCCGGGCCCAGCGCGCAGCTCATGTACCAGGCCCGTGAGCCGGCTGCCAACGGCGCCGCACCGGCGCGTGTGACGGTGTACCTTCGCAAGCCCGAAGACGGCACCGACTTCGCCTTTCGCTACGAACGCCAGGGCGAGTTGAGCCTCTTTTATTGTGTGGAAGGCGGTGTGGGCTACGCGGTGGCGGGCAAGCTGCCGCGGGAGCAACTGCTGGCGCTGGCTGAAAGCATTTACCGCCAGCAGCCGGGGGCCAAGTAGCAGGCTGTCATTCCGGCGAAAGCGGCAATCCAGCATGCAGGCATCGCACGGTGCTTCGAAGCGCATCACCGGGCCGACATCCTGGAATCCCGCCTTCGCGCACTGCTGTCCGGGGAAAACGCACAGCTGCTGTAGCCGTCATTCCCGCCCTTCGACAGGCTCAGGACAGGCCGGCCTTCGGCCGAGCGGGAATCCAGGATGGGTCAATGTGTGCCGCTTCGCGTGGATGTTTATTCCTACTTCGTGAGACCGCGTCGGGATGTGCCCCCGACAGGGCACTCACTTTCTTTCGCTTCCCCGAAAGAAAGTAAGCAAAGAAAGGGGGACCCTCGTCGCCGGTCGGCCACGGGCCGACTGCTCTGCGCTGCTCGACGGCTCTGAAGGGGCCCAAGAGCAATACGTCGCTTGCTGCGCAAGCATTCCATCCACGCCTCGCTGCGCATCGGCGAGGGCGCAGCCGAGCCCTCTTGGCCGATGCGAAGCGAGGCGAATCTGGTGTTCGGCCCCCCCTTCGGACGAGCTGAGCAGCACAGGGCTTTGCGGGGCGCGCGTGAGCGCGCATCAACCTCTGACTTCGGGCGGCTGTTAGAGCGCAGCGGCCGCAGGCCGCGTAGCGAGTTCTGCCCGACCCCGCAAAGACCGAGCAGCGCAAGGCAGCCCTCGCTACGCGAGGGCCGAGTCGGCAGGGTCGCTTTGGTGTGCGCCTA
>JACMKJ010000108.1 GCA_014380155.1 Rhizobacter sp.
ATTAGAACCAACGATGGAACCAGATGGAAGTCGAAGAAAATCGGTGCAATCAACGTTACTGAAAGCATCGCAAACGTTGTGGGGATCACAATGCCAATCAGCCCAGGCGCGGTGTGAGCGCGGGACTCGCCATCGACGCTCTCACCGACGCGCGCGAACACCGCGACAGATCCAATGCAAAAGCAAGCCAGCACCAATGGCGAAAGCGACAGCGTGTGCAGTATGTGAGCGAAACGCCAGATAGCGCGCTTGATTGCTGAATCGGTGGTCGGGGGGCTGCCGTACACGGAGGGGTATAGAAAGATACTTGCCAGGAATTCGTCGACACGCCCGTCTAGTGCGAACCAAGTCAGAAGCACTATCAGTGGTGTACAAAGTCCGACAACAAGGCAAACACATTTGGTCATCGCAGCCTTGCGCTGTTGTGAAGGGGCCTGCAGCGCCGTGAACGCACCCCAACCGACAAGTGCAAACGCCGACAGCGCGAACGTTTGCTTGCTCATCACCGCCAATCCGGCGAAAACACCGGCCAGCGCCCAGCGCCCAGCCGAAACCAATCCGGCGCGTGGAAGGCAGACCAGCAAGGACATGAGAACAAAAGCAATACCTATCATTTCCGTCTTGAGGGCCATCAGGCTGACATCCACACCCAGCAACGCTTGTACGACCAGCGCGGCGGCGGAAAGGGCCGCAAAAACGGCGGTCTTCGGCGGAGACAGCCGCCACGCCAACCAGGCGGCCAAGCCCGCGACACTCAGCACAAGCGCAAATGCGGCTTGCTTGATCGCGGCAATGTCGTAAGGCGTTGCCAGCCACTGCACGGCCTGATGCGCTAGGAAAATGAGTGGTGCCTTGTTGTCATGGCAGCCTGCAGGCGGGTACTCGCCGATGGCTGTCCCGCGCGCAGCGCATGCGGCGAAGTAAGTCTCATCAACTTGTAGCGCCTGGGCACGCAAGACTCCGAGCTCGATCATGGCTTGGTTGGCAAAAGTGGCCATTGCCAGCAGGAACATGGCGCTGACGGTGCACCACAGCAGGAACCTCGAAGTCAGCGGGGTTCCAAGGCTGTTCTCCAAGTGAGTCATCAGCCGATAACCTGCGTAAAGCGATCGGTTGCTGAGAACATCACAGCCGCCACAGCCGGAAGCCCGCGGCGCGCAGCGACGCCGCGTCGAAGGCGGCCTTGACGTCGATGAAGGCGCCGCCGTTGACGAGCTTGGGGCGCAGGTCTTCAACACCCAGGCGGGCGAATTCGCGGTGTGCCACCGCCGCGACGATGGCGTCGGCGCGCGGCATGTCGGCCCAGGTCAGCAGCGGCACACCGTACTCGTGCATGGCCTCGTCGCTCTCGGCCTGCGGGTCGCAGACGTGGACCTCGATGCCGTAGCTCTTCAGCTCGCGGATGATGTCGATGACCTTGCTGTTGCGCAGGTCGCCGCAGTTTTCCTTGAAGGTCAGGCCGAGCACGTTGACCTTGGCGCCCTTGACGCTGCTGCCATTGGCGATCATGTGGCGCACGGTCTGCTCGGCGATGAACTTGCCCATGCCGTCGTTGATGCGCCGGCCGGCCAGGATGACCTGCGGGTGGTAGCCGATCATGTCGGCCTTGTGGGTCAGGTAGTAGGGGTCGACGCCGATGCAGTGCCCGCCCACCAGGCCGGGCTTGAACTTCAGGAAGTTCCACTTCGTCCCGGCCGCTTCCAGCACCTCGGTGGTGTCGATGCCCAGCTTGTCGAAGATGATCGCCAGCTCGTTCATCAGCGCGATGTTCAGGTCGCGCTGTGTGTTTTCGATGACCTTGGCGGCCTCGGCGGCCTTGATGGAACTGGCGCGGTGCACGC
>JACMKJ010000109.1 GCA_014380155.1 Rhizobacter sp.
ATCATCGGGCCGGCCACGGCGTCCATGCCGCCGTAGAACACGACGTCAGGCTTGGACGCCTTCACGGCGGTCAGGATGGCGGTGAAATCGGTTGCCTTGTCGGTGGTGAACTGACGGGCAGCGACCTTGCCACCCGCGGCAACGACACCCTTTTCGAACTCTTCGGCAACGCCTTGGCCGTAGGCCGTGCGGTCGTCGATCACGGCGATCGACTTGCCCTTGAGTTGAGCGATGGAGTACTTGCCCAGCGTGCCACCCAGGTGCACGTCATCGGCCACCACGCGGAACGTGGTCTTGAAGCCTTGGCGGGTGAACTTGGGGTTGGTGGCCGACGGCGAGATCTGGGGGATGCCAGCGTCGCTGTAGATCTTGGAAGCCGGGATCGAGGTACCCGAGTTCAGGTGGCCGATCACGCCGTTGACCTTGGAGTCAACCAGCTTCTGGGCGGCTGCGGTGCCTTGCTTGGGGTCGCCGGCGTCGTCTTCGGCGAGCAGCTCGAAGGTGACCTTCTTGCCGCCGATGGTCACGCCCTTGGCGTTGAGTTCATCGATGGCCATGCGAGCGCCCATCTCGTTGTCTTTGCCCAGGTGGGCGATGCCGCCGCTGGTGGGGGCCACGTGGCCGATCTTGATGACGGAGGAATCAGCCGCCGCAGCAGGAGCGGGAGCCGATGCGGGTGCAGCTGCCGTGGGCTCTGCTTTTTTGCCGCAGGCCGACAGCGCGAGCACGACGGAGGCCGCCGCGGTGAGCGCAAAGATCGATCTCTTCATTTGGGTTTCCTTAAGGGTTGGGAAAACTGATTAGCAAAGCTTGTGCCGATGCTTGCAGTCTCAGACAGGCCGCCATGATCCCGAATGCGCGTCGAGAAAGCAATAAGAGGTGTTGCTCAATTGGTGCATGGGGGCGAATCAGCGCTTTTGCAGCCGGTCGAGTTCGAGAGCCACCGCCCGCGCGACCATCTCTCGCAGGCTCAGCGCCAGCTGGTTTCGCATCTCCCGAACCAGTGCATCGGTCATGCGCGCCAGCACCGGGGCCAGGGTTTCCCGCAGGCGGTGTTCGAACATCAGGTCGAGCTGCTTGTCCAGGTCGGCCAGCACACGCTGGGTCAGCGCGGCTTCATCGATCACCGGCGATGGCGGCGGTGGCGCCGGCCTCAGCGCAGCGAACGGGGCGGCAGCAGGCTTCTCGTCAAGCGCGGCGGGCTGGGTGGCGGGAAAGCCGCTGTCGAAGCCCGTCGTCGGGTACTCGCTGTCGGGCACGGGCGCCGACTTGGGCATCACCACCACCTCGGTCAGCACCGGTACGCTGCGCGGCGGCTGGGTGGTGACTTTCATGCCGCGGACTCCTGGGCCACGTCATGCTTGGCGATCACATAGCCCCGGTCGCTGTAGTGTTTCCAGCGGGCACGGCCGGCCTGGCGGTCGGGGCCGTCGAGCGACACCAGCTCGATCACCCGTGTGAAGGTCTCGAAACCAGCGACCAGCTCGTCACCCATGTTGAGCAGCACTTCGTGGTGCGGCGCCTCGTGCACCTGTTCGGTCAGCCAGATCGGGGTGGCTTGCAGGCGCGGCGCAGGCGTTTGGCCGGGCCGGGCGTGCAGGTGGGGCACAAAATCGAGCGGCTCGAACACCCACAGCTGGCGGTCTAGGGCCGTCAGGACCGGGGTTGGTGCAGCCACCACCACCCGTGCACCGCGGCGAGCCGCCTTGCGCAACAAGCGGCAGGCGTAGCCCATGCGGTCGGGCACGTTGAAGTGGAAGCTGACCTCGGTCATGGGTGCTGTGCAAACCCAGCCGTCGCCGGGCCGCCCAAAGTCGGCTGGCGCCCCCTCGGGGGGCGGGAGCGAAGCGACGTGGGGGCCGTCATCACTTCAGCCGGCCTGAGACAGGACGAAATGGGTCAGCAGCGCCACGGGCCGCCCGGTCGAGCCCTTGGCGGCGCCCGACTTCCAGGCTGTACCGGCGACGTCGAGGTGGGCCCAGCGGTACTTGGCGGTGAACTTCTTGAGGAACAGCGCAGCGGTGATCGCCCCACCCGCGCGCCCGCCCACATTGCCCATGTCGGCAAAGTTGCTCTTGAGGCCTTCGGCGTACTCCTCGTCGAGCGGCATGCGCCAGGCCGGGTCGAGGGCGGCCTGGCCGGCGGCGAGCAGCTCGCCTGCCAGTGCGTCGTCGGGCGAGAAGAGGCCCGTGTTGATGTTGCCGAGCGCCACCACGCAGGCGCCGGTGAGCGTGGCCACGTCGACCACCACCGACGGCTTGAAGCGCTCGGCGTAGGTGAGCGCGTCACACAAGATGAGCCGGCCTTCGGCGTCGGTGTTGAGGATCTCGATGGTCTGGCCCGACATGCTGGTGACCACGTCGCCCGGCTTGATGGCACGACCGTCGGGCATGTTTTCGCAGGTGGGCACGATCACCACCAGGTTCAGCTTGGGCTTGAGTTCGGCCACGGCGCGCAGCGTGCCCAGCACGCTGGCCGCGCCACCCATGTCGAACTTCATCTCGTCCATCTCGGCGGCGGGCTTGATCGAGATGCCGCCGGTGTCGAAGGTGATGCCTTTGCCTACCAGCACCACAGGAGCTTCGGTCTTGGCAGCGCCGTTATAGCGCGCCACGATGAAGCGCGGCGGCTCGTGCGAACCCTGGGCCACGGCGAGGAAGGCGCCCATGCCGAGCTTTTCGAGCTCTTTGCGGTCGAGCACGTCGACCTTGAGCTCATAAGCCTTGCCGAGCTTCTTGGCCTGCTCGGCCAGGTAGGTCGGTGTGCAGTGGTTGCCGGGCCGGTTGGCCAGGTCACGGGCGAGCGTCACGCCAGCGCTCACCGCTTGCCCACGCACCAGGCCGGCTTGCACGGCCTTGGCTTGCCCTTTGCTGCACACCAGCGTCAGTTTGGCGAGCTTGGAGGGCTGGGGCGCGCTCGGCTTGGTGTGGCGGTACAGGTAAGTCGCATCGGCCGCTGCGGTCACGACGGCTTCGGCGTGCTGCTCGTCCAGCTCAGCGCCGCCCACCAGGGCCACCGCAACATGCTGCGCGCCCATGCCCTTGAGCTGGTTCAGACCCTGCAACACCGCCGCCTTGAAGGCCTTGACGCCCGAGCCACCCATCGCTGCGGCCACCACGCGAGGCGCCTTCACGCCCGGCACACGGTGCAGGTAGAGGCAACGACCGGCCTTGAGCTTGAGGTCCTCAACGGCCACCGCGTCTTGGATGGGCGAGGCGAGCTTGGCATCCAGCGCCGCATCGATCGCTTCACCAGCCAGCACCAGCAGCAATGCATCTGCGGTCAATGAGGACAAGCTGCCGGGTGAAGAAATCTGATGTCGGAAGTCCATAATGCGGCCCATTCAAGAATCCAACGATGTTATTCGATTCCTCTCTGAGGCGAGACCTGTCGCGCACCTTCGGCGCCACTCTGGTGGTCATCCTGACCATCGTGTTGACGATGATGGTGATTCGCTTTCTGGGCCAGGCGGCGCTGGGGCGCGTTTCGCCTCAAGACGTGGCGCTGCTGCTGGGCTACTACGCCCTCGGCCACCTGCCCACCATGCTGAGCCTGTCGCTCTTCATTGCGGTAGTCGCCACGCTCAGCCGCATGTATCGCGACAGTGAAATGGTGATCTGGTTCGCCAGCGGCGTGGGTCTGTCGCGCTTCGTGCGCCCTGTTTTGCGCGTGAGCTGGCCGGTGCTGCTGGTGGTGGCCCTGCTCGCACTTTTCGTCTGGCCCTGGGTCAACAAGCACAGCACCGAGATGCGCGAGCGATTCGAGCAGCGCTCCGACCTGTCTCGCGTGGCGCCCGGCCAGTTCCAGACTTCGCGTGATGGCCAACGGGTGTTCTTCATCGAGCGCGCCAGCGAAGACGGCCGCGACGGGCGCAACGTGTTCATCCTCTCCAAACAGGGCGAGCGCGAGTCGGTGACCTCGGCGCGCAGTGGCCGCATCGTCAATACGCCCGAAGCCAACTACTTGGTGCTCGACCGCGGGCAGCGCAACGAACAAAACCTGAAGACCGAAGAGAAGACCGTCTCGCGGTTTGAAAACTACCGCGTGCTGGCTGGCGAACGCGCACTGAGCAGCGTCGACAACCTGCCGCCCAAGGCGCGCCGCACCATCGAGCTGCTGCGTGGCCCCGAGCCGCGTGCCCAGGGCGAGCTGACCTGGCGGCTGGGCCTCACCCTCGGCGCGGCCAACCTGCTGCTGCTGGCCATCGGCCTGTCTTCCACGCAGCCGCGGCGGGCGAGCAACTGGAACCTGCTGTTTGCGCTGCTGGCCTTCGTCGTCTACTTCAACCTGATCAACCTCTCGCAAGCCTGGGTGGCTAGCAGCAAGATGGGCATGGGCTTTGCCCTCACCTTGACGCACGGCGGCGCATTTGTGCTGGCGCTGGCGCTGCTGTGGTGGCGCGATCACGGCACCAACCTCGCGCTGCTGCCCCGCTTGCGTGCAGCGCGCAAGGCCGCCGCATGAAGACAGTTCGCCGCCTGCTGTATGCCGACATCGTGTCGTCGGTGCTCTTTGTGGCGTTGGCCTTCCTGTCGCTGTTTTTCTTCATCGACTTCGTTGACGAGCTGGCCGACGTGGGCAAGGGCTACACCGCCCTGCATGCGGCGCTGCACTCGGTGCTCAAGCTGCCGGGGCATCTGTACGAGCTCTCGCCCATTGCGGTGTTGATCGGCTCGATCTATGCGCTGTCGCGCCTGGCGCAATCTTCCGAGTTCACGATCCTGCGAACAGGCGGCCTGGCCCCTGGCCGCGCCTTGGCCCTGCTGGCCGGGTTGGGTGTGGCGTTTGGTGTGGCGACCTTCATCGTGGGCGACTACCTCGCACCGCTGAGCGAGCGTGCTGCGGCTCAGCTGCAAGCGCGCTTCAAGGGCGGCTTCAGCCTCGGCGATTCGGGGGCCTGGCTGAAAGACCGCACCATCACGCCGCAAGGTGAACGCTCCTATTCGATCAACGTCGAGCGCGCCAACGCCGACGGCGAGCTGCTGAACATCCGCGTGTTCGAGTTCGACGGCAGCAGCCGCCTGCTGCGCCGCATCGGCGCCGCGAGCGGTCGGGTCGACGGCAGTGGCGTGTGGGCCTTGTCTAATGTGACCCTCACCGACTGGAGCGCGTCCGACGCGCCCGGCAACCGGCTCAACGTGAGCGAAGAAAAGCGCGCCAGCTACAACTGGCCCAGCACGCTCTCGGCCGGTGTGGTGGCCGCAGCGGTGTTGCCCGAGAGCTCTATGTCGACGGTGGAGCTGTTTCGCTACATCAGCCACCTCGCCGACAACGAGCAGGCCGCGCAGCGCTACGAAATCAAGTTCTGGAAGCGCGCGCTTTACCCGCTCGCCTGCCTGGTGATGATCGGGTTGGCATTGCCCTTTGCCTACATGCATGGGCGTGCCGGCGGCGTGAGCCTGAAGGTGTTCGGCGGCATCATGTTGGGCATCAGCTTCGTGCTGCTCAACAACGTGGCTGCGCACCTGGGCTTGCTGCGCGACTGGACGCCCTGGATGGTGTCGGCCACGCCGAGCTTGATCTATCTCCTGTTGTCATTCGCCGCGTTCAGTTGGTTGGTCCGATACCGGTAAACACACGTTAGGCGGCACGATGAAAAGTCCCAACTATGCGAGCCTCCATCGCACAGCATCCCAGAACCTAGAGGCGTCTCTTCGGCACTACGAAGAAGTACCTGCTGGCCTTGCACGAGAGTTCGTCGAACTGAAATTGCAAGCCACAATATTCCAGTACGACATCTGCGCCGAGATGGTCAGCTTCGCTCGAAATAAACCCACCGGCTTTGCCGCTGCAGTCGCACTAAAGGGCTTGGTGCTCCGGCTTTACGAGTACGACAAGCTTCAGAACACCTCTTTCATTCCGCGGCTTCTTGAGCTCTCTGCTAAGCGCGGGATTGCGTTCGATCGAGCCTCTATAAAAGTCGCGCGGGTCAATTGGAAGAAGGAACTCACGCGTCTGAAGAAATGGTCAACTTTCCGCAATGAAGTGGCAGGTCACTATGGCAAAGACTTGCGAGCTCAGATCGCTCTTCTGAAGTCACTCGATCCAGAGGAGGTCATGTCGGTAACTAAGGCGTTTCTAAGCTTCAATATGGCACTACTTCAAGGCCTTGCTGATGCAGGTAAAGGTGTGGCACATGCCGCCTAACCCTTCCATCGAGAGGGACGCCCAAAGGCTAGCGCCTTTGGTCGCCCCTCATGTCAAACGATGAAACGAAGCACCCACCCCGGCCTGCTGCTCTTTGCCCACGGCGCGCGTGATCCGAACTGGGCCTTGCCTTTCGAGGCGGTGGCCAAGCGGGTGCGTGAGGGGCGGCCTGGTCTGCCAGTGGAACTCGCGTTCCTGGAGTTCATGAGCCCCAACCTGTCTGAGGCGGGCCACCGCCTGGTGGCGCTCGGCTGCAACGACGTGGCGGTCGTCCCCCTGTTCCTCGGCGCCGGGGGCCATGTGCGCAAGGACCTGCCCGCCTTGATGACCGACATGGCGCACACCCACCCGCGTGTCACCTGGCGCTTGCAGCAGGCGATCGGCGAGGTCGACAGCGTGATCCACGCCATGGCCGACGCCGCCATGGTTTTGGCCGATCACTCGCCTCCTTCAGACACAAAGTGATTTAATCCAGGCAGTCCACATACTGCTTTGGAATATGAACCTCCACCAGTTTCGGTTTGTCCAAGAGGCGGTTCGGCGCGATCTGAACCTGACCGAAACCGCGAAGGCCTTGTTCACCTCGCAACCGGGCATCTCCAAGGCCATTCTGGAGCTCGAGGGCGAGCTGGGGGTCGACATCTTCGCCCGCCACGGCAAACGCCTGCGCCGCGTCACCGAGCCGGGGCAGCATGTGCTGAAGTCGATCGAGATCATCATGCGCGAGGTCAACAACCTCAAGCGCATCGGCGAAGAGTTCTCCAAACAAGACAGCGGCACGCTCTCGATCGCCACCACCCACAGCCAGGCGCGCTACTTTTTGCCCGAGCCGCTGGCCCAGCTGCGCAAACGTTTCCCCAAGGTCAACATCAGCCTGCACCAGGGCTCGCCCGCGCAGGTGGCGCAGATGCTGCTCGAAGACGTGGCCGAGATCGGCATTGCCACCGAGTCGATCGGCGAGGTCGACGAACTCGTGTCGCTGCCCTGCTACGAATGGCAGCACGCGCTGGTGATGCCGGCGGGCCACCCGCTGTCGCAGCTGGAGCGCATCTCGCTGGAAGACCTGGCACGCGAGCCGCTGGTGTCGTACCACCCGTCGTTCAGCGGTCGCACACGGGTCGACCAGGCGTTTGCCGCGCGCCGCCTCAAGCCCAACATCGTGCTCGAAGCCATCGACGCCGACGTGATCAAGACCTACGTGCGCCTCGGCCTCGGCGTGGGCATCGTGGCGGAGATCTCGGTGCGCGATGACCCGCCGGGCGGCGACCTGGTGTCGCGCCCTGTCGGCCACCTGTTCGGCCAGAGCATCACGCGTGTGGCCTTCAAGCGTGGCGCCTACCTGCGCAACTTTGTGTACTCATTCGCCGAGATGCTGTCGGACCGCCTGACCCGCACCCTGATCACCCGCGCCATGAACGGCGAATCGGACGACTACCAGCTTTGATCTGCTCTGCCATGACGACCACCTTCACCCCGCCCCCGCTCACCAGCCGCCTGCCGCAGGTCGGCACCACCATCTTCACCGTGATGTCGGCGTTGGCGCAGCAGCACAACGCGGTCAACCTCGGCCAGGGCTTCCCGGATTTTGATTGCGACCCGCGCCTGCTCGATGCGGTGAACGCCGCCATGCGCCGCGGCCTCAATCAATACCCGCCAATGGCCGGCGCCCTGCCCTTGCGCGAAGCCATTGCAGCCAAGCTCGCCACGCTGTACGGCCACAGTTATGACCCGGGCAGCGAGCTCACGGTGACGGCGGGCGCCACGCAGGCCATCCTCACCGCCATCCTCGCCATCGTGCACGCCGGCGACGAGGTGATCGTGCTCGACCCGAGCTACGACAGCTACGACCCCAACATCGTGCTGGCCGGTGGCCGCGCCGTGCATGTGCCGCTCACGCCGCGCAGCTTCACACCCGACTTCGATCGCATTGCCGCCGCACTCACGCCGCGCACTCGCGCCATCGTCATCAACACGCCGCACAACCCCAGCGCTACCGTCTGGACGAGCGACGACATGCATCGCCTGGCCGCGCTGCTGCGCCCGACCAACGTGATCGTGATTGCCGATGAGGTGTACGAGCACATGGTCTACGACGGCCAGCGGCACGAAAGCGTGTCGCGCCACCCTGAGCTGGCGGCGCGCAGCTTCTTGGTGTCGAGCTTCGGCAAGACCTACCACGTGACCGGCTGGAAGGTGGGCTACGTGGCAGCGCCCGCGCCGCTGATGGTGGAGTTTCGCAAGGTGCACCAGTTCAACGTGTTCACCGTCAACACACCGGTGCAACACGGCCTGGCCGACTACATGGCCGACCCGACGCCGTACCTGGAGCTGGGTTCGTTCTACCAGCGCAAGCGCGACCTCTTTCGCGCGGGTCTCGCATCGACACGGCTCAAGCTCCTGCCCACCGGCGGCAGCTACTTCCAGAGCGTGGACTACTCGGCCGTCAGCGACTTGAGCGAAGAAGCCTTCTGCCGCTGGTTGACCACCGAGGTGGGTGTGGCGGCGATTCCGCTGTCGGCCTTCTACGCCGGTGGCTTCGAGCAGAAGCTGGCTCGCTTCTGTTTTGCCAAGAAAGACGAGACGCTGGCGCTCGCCCTGGAGCGACTCAACGCGAGTTTCGCTTGAAGTCGGGGTCTTCGAGCGTGAGGTGAGGCGGCTGGTCGCTCGAGACGTCGAGGTCGATCGAAAAGTGCTCGGGCTCTGCGGGAGGCGTTGACGCTTGAACGCTGGTTAGCGTTGACGTGGGTTCGTCGTTCAGCGGCAGCAGCAGGTCGACGCCTTCGCGGCTCATGTCGCGCTCGGCCAGATCACGCGACATGCCGTACAAGAACAGCAACTCGCGGTAGGCCGGCACGTCGAACGTTGGGCCTGCGTCGCGGCGGAACAGTGATGCATCCAGCAGGTCCATGGCCTGCGACGGTGTGGCCCAGGCCTTCTGCAGGCGGCTCATCACCTCGGGGTAGCCCTCGAGGCTCAAGCCCATCTCGGGGTCGACATCCCACTCCGGCGCGTAGGCGTTGAAGCGGCGGTTGAAACGCTCGCGAATGCGGTCGTAGGGCTCGCGCTCACCACGTCGGCGGTAGATCTCGAGCAGCTTCAGGTAGGGCAACGGACTCACACCCCCGGTGCTGCGCACGTGCCCCATCAGCAGGTCGATGGCCGCGTCGTCCTGACCGAGCACCACGAAGAACTCGGCTTGCTGCTCCAGGTCGATCAGCTCTTCGGCCGACATCGGCCGGCGCGGCTCGACCACGGCCGCATCGAGCTCACCCGAACGCGACGGCACGGCTGGCGGGGGAGGCGCCGGCATCATGGGTGCTGCCGTGAGGGTGTCACGCAGCGACACGGTCTCTGGAGCAGGGCCGGCCGATGGTGGCACCCATACATCTTCGGCCACCATGGCCGGCGGGCTGGCCTCGGCGGGTGGTGTCCACCAAGCCGCCGAACGGCGATCACGCCGCCTCAGCCAGAACATGCCCACCAAGCCTGCCGTCAGCAGCACACACAGCGCGACCAGCAGGTACACGAGCGGGTTGGCATAGCGGCTGGCCTCGGCCGCCCGCACCCGCAGCTGCATGTCGGTCAACGCCTTGTGGGTGGCCTCGCTGTCGCTGCGCAGCTTCAGCAAGGCCGCCTCCATGGCCTTCAAGCGCTCAAGCTCGCGCAGGCGCTGCTCTTGTTCGGGGTCGACAAAACGCGGCGCAGCGCCAGACGCCGTCGGGCCAGGCGCCTGGCTGAGCGACGTGGCCATCTGCAGCGACGGCAAGATCAGCGCATCGGCCTCCACCGGGTCCAGACGCAGCACCGGGCCGCTCCTGGCTTTGACGGGGGGTCGTGTGCGGGCGCGCGGTGACGTCGTTGCTGAAGGGGCAGCCTCTCGCGCAGCAGCCGCCACCTCGACTCGTGTTGGCGTACCCGGAACACGCGGCGGTCTGACTCGGTTCGCGGGCACAGACGCTGCAACTCCGGCCGCGGGGACTGCGGCCAACACATCACCGACAGGCGACGAGCTGCGGTCGGGAACCCAAGACTCTTCGGCCCGCTCGTTGCCAGACGCCAGCGCGCCACGCACCGGTGGGTCGGCAAACACCATGAAGCTGCGCGACAGACTCGCCGGGCAACCAACCTGCAGCTGGATGCTGACCACCGGTTCGTCGACCGGGATCGTCGTCGTGATCCGCACGCGGCGCTCGCCGGTGCTGGCCGCAGTCTCGAGCCGCGTGCGCACCTGGGCGTCAACCAACACACGATCACCCAAGCTGACTTCGGCCTTGATGCATTTGGCTTCGAGGGTTTCGTTCGGGTCGAGCCGCAGCGCGATCGCGAAGCTCAGTGGCTGGCCCAAGGACGTGGCCGATGTGACCTTGCCAAACCCCAGCGCCGTCGCTCGATCCGCACTCATGCCAAGAGCAAGAAGCAGTGCGAGCGAGATCAGGATTCTCTGCATTCGATGAGGCAGTCGGGTGTCGATTGACTCTAGCATGAAGTCCCGCGTTTTCAGAGGTAAACCGGGCCTGCGGACGTGCTCAAGCATGGCGCATGACACAATCCTTCGTGCGAGTTGCGCGCGACCTCACCCGCTGGACCATGCCCTCAGAATTGCACGCCGAACGACGCGAAGGCACGCTGGTGCTGACCATCAGCGACAAGGCTTCGCTCAACTCGCTGTCTGAACAGGTTTTTGCGGCCGGCGTCGAAGCACTTGATGTGGCCGAGGCTGACCCATCCGTGCGCTGCATCGTGCTGCGTGGCGAAGGCGCTCACTTCTGCGCAGGTGGCAACCTGCAGCAGCTCAAAGCCAACCAGAATGCCGACCCCGCATTGCAAGGCGACATGCTGCAACGCTTTCACGATTTTGTGGAAGTGCTGCGTGTGTTCCCGAAGCCGGTGATCGCGGCCGTCGAAGGTGCGGCCGCAGGTGGCGGTTTTTCGCTCGCATTGGCCTGCGACCTGATCGTTGCCGCAGCCGACGCAAAGTTCGTCCTCTCGTACGGCCGCATCGGCCTCTCGCCCGATGGTGGCTCGAGCTGGCAGCTGATGCAGCGCCTGCCGCGCAGCCTCGTCTTGCAGTTGTTGTGGTTGTCGGAGCCCATCACCGCGCAGCAATTGCATGCGCACGGCGTCGTCAACTGGGTGAGTGCAAGTGGCCAGTCTTTGACTCAAGCGCTTGAGGTGGCCGACCGCCTCGCGCTGTGCGCACCGAACGCCGTTGCCAGCGCCAAGGAGCTCGTCAACCAATGGCCCGAGCGCAGCCTCGCACAGCAGCTCGACGCCGAGCGCGCACATTTTCTGGAGAACTTTTTTCACGCGAATGGTGGTGAAGGGCTGCAGTCCTTTCTTGATAAACGCCCACCTCGTTTCAGCTGATCGCACCGCCGCGCCTTCTGTCGCGTCAGAGACAAAACATGAACAACCCCGTTCTTACAATCGACGAGCTGTCCAACATCGAGTCAGGCTCGTGGTTCTCCAAACTTTCACAGCCATTGCGCGAAGCCATTTTGTCGAGGGCGCATGTGCGCCGTCTCGCCGATGGCGCGATGCTCTCGTCACGCGGCGCTTCAGCCGACTCGTGGTGCGGCGTCGCCAAGGGTGCGGTGCGCGTGAGCTCGGTCTCGCTCTCGGGCAAGGAGATCACGCTCACCTACGTGGAGCCCGGCGTGTGGTTCGGCGACATCTCGCTGTTCGACAACTTCCCGCGAACACACGACTCCAACGCGCACGGCGAGACCACGCTGCTGGTGGTGCGCAAGGCCGACTTCCACGAGTTGCTGGCGCTGCACGTGGAGCTGTACGAGGCGCTGCTTCGCCTGAACTGCCGTCGCCTGCGCCTGATGTTCGACATGATCGAAGACCTCAACACTCGCCCACTGTCGGCGCGCCTGGCCAAGCAGATCCTGCTCCTGGCGCGCGGCTATGGGGTGAAACAAGGCGACGAGACGCGCATCGGCCTGCAGCTTGCGCAAGAAGACCTGGCGCAGCTGCTCGGCGCCTCGCGCCAGCGTGTGAACCAGGAGCTCAAGGGTTTCGAGCGCGAAGGTGCGGTGCGCATCGAGCCCACACGCTTGGTGGTGCTCTCCAAAGACAAGCTGCTGGCGCTCGCCGAGCGCTGACGCGCTCGAGCGCCCGGTGAGCCGAGACCCCATGGACTCGAACACCGGCACCAAGCCCGTCGCTGCGCAGCATGCGTTCGACACGCGGGCACTTGAGGCCTATTTGCCGCAGCACCTGAGCGGCTTCGCTGGTCCCTTGCAAGTCGAGCAATTCAAGGGCGGCCAGTCCAACCCCACCTACAAGCTCGTCACGCCGCAGCGCTCATATGTGATGCGCACCAAGCCCGGGCTGGTCGCCAAGCTGCTGCCCTCGGCCCATGCCATCGAGCGAGAGTTCCGCGTGATGCAGGCACTGCAAGGCAGCGACGTGCCGGTACCGCAGATGCATTTGTTGTGCGAAGACGAGTCGATCATCGGTCGCGCCTTCTTCGTTATGGAGTTCATGCAAGGGCGTGTGCTGTGGGACCAATCTCTGCCGGGCATGACCAACGCAGAGCGCATCGACATCTACAACGAGATGAACCGGGTGATCGCTGCCTTGCACCAGGTCGACGTGAAAGCCGTGGGCCTGGCTGACTACGGCCGCCCGGGCAGCTACTTCGAGCGCCAGATCGCACGCTGGGGCAAGCAGTACATGGCCTCGATCACCGAGCCCATCAACGCCATGGAGCGTTTGATGGAATGGTTGCCGGCCCACATGCCCGCGAGCGCGCGGGATGAGTCGCAGGTGTCCATCGTGCACGGCGACTACCGGCTCGACAACCTGATGTTCCACCCCACCGAGCCACGTGCCATTGCCGTGCTCGACTGGGAGCTGTCCACGCTCGGCCACCCGTTGGCCGATTTCAGCTACCACGTGATGTCTTGGCACATCCCGCAAAGCATGTTTCGCGGCATCGGCGGGCTGGACCTCGCATCGCTGGGCATTCCCTCCGAGTCGGCCTACATTCGGCAATATTGCGAACGAACCGGCCGCGGCAACGTGGAGGCTGTGATGGCCGACTGGAACTTCTACCTCGCCTACAACCTGTTCCGCGCCGCAGGCATTTCACAAGGGATTGCCAAGCGTGTCGAAGACGGCACGGCGGCCAGCGCCGAGGCTCGCCAGGTGGCGGCCAGCGCACGCCCTCTGGCCGAGATGGCCTGGAAGCTGGCCCAGCAGGCCTGAACACACCCCACCCGATCACCCCAAGGAGACAGACATGGACTTCGCCTACTCACCCCGCACCCACGAAATGCAGGCCAAGCTGCTGCGCTTCATGGACGACTACATCTACCCCGCCGAAGCGCGCTACACCGCCGAGATCGAGGCCAACACCCAGGCCGGCAAACGCTGGACGCCGCTGCAAACCATCGAGGAACTCAAGGTCAAGGCCCGTGCGCAAGGGCTGTGGAACCTGTTCCTGCCGCCGAGCGCCGACGGCTCCTCGCGCGACGCCGAATACGGCCCGGGCCTCTCCAATCAAGAGTACGCGCCATTGGCCGAGATCATGGGCCGCGTGATGTGGTCGAGCGAGGTGTTCAACTGCTCGGCGCCCGACACCGGCAACATGGAAACCATCGTGCGTTACGGCACCGCCGAGCACAAGAAACTCTGGGCCGAGCCGCTGCTCGAAGGCAAGATCCGCAGCGCCTTTGCGATGACCGAGCCGGCAGTGGCTTCGTCGGACGCAACCAACATCGCTGCCAGCATCAAGCGTGAGGGCGACGACTACGTCATCAATGGCCGCAAGTGGTGGATCTCGGGCGCTGGCGACCCTCGCTGCGCGATCTACATCTTCATGGGCAAGACCGACCCGGAAGCGCCGCGCCACAGCCAGCAGTCGATGGTCCTGGTGCCGGCCAACACGCCGGGCGTGAAGGTGATCCGCCCGCTGCCGGTGTTTGGCTACGACGACGCGCCGCACGGCCACTGCGAGATCCTGTTCGAGAACGTGCGGGTGCCGGCCAGCAACATCCTGCTGGGTGAAGGCCGCGGTTTCGAGATAGCCCAGGGCCGCCTCGGCCCGGGCCGCATTCACCACTGCATGCGCCTGATCGGCCTGGCCGAGCGGGCGCTCGAGCTGATGTGCAAGCGCGCCTCGTCGCGGGTGGCCTTCGGCCGCTCGGTCGCCGAACAAGGTGTCACGCGCGAGCGCATTGCCGAAGCGCGCTGCATGATCGAGCAGGCCCGTTTGCTCACGCTCAAGTCGGCCTGGATGATGGACGTGGCGGGCAACAAGACCGCCAAGGCCGAGATCGCGATGATCAAGGTGGTGGCGCCCACCATGGCGTGCCAGGTGATCGACTGGGCGATGCAGGTGCACGGCGGCGGTGGGGTGTCAGACGACTTCCCGTTGGCCTACTTCTACGCCATGGCGCGCACGCTGCGTTTCGCCGACGGTCCCGACGAAGTGCACCGCAATGCCATCGCCAAGCTGGAGCTCGGGCGCTATGCCTGAGTGAGATGGCAAGGGGCGCTCAGCGCCCTTTGCCGTCTTCGGGGCCGAGCTGGGTTTGCCAGGCAGTCGAGCCCGTGCTCGACCAGTCATTTGACCCTTCAGCCCCCAGGCCGGCCACACGCAGCGCCTGCAGAACGGCCACTTCGAACACGGCCACCGCCTGGGAAATGATCGGTACGGCGGGTTGAGGCAGTTGCATGCGAAGGTAGGCGCGGCCACGCAGCAGCATCAGCACAAAGGGCGGCTCGCTCTTCAAGAAGCCAACGGCCGCTTCTTCCATCTGGTGCGCGAGAGCGCCTTCGACCCAGGCACCTGCCTCGGCCGGCGCGCTTCCCACCAGGCCAAACCGCATGCGCACTTCTTTCGACGCCTTGTAGGCCACCTTGGGGAACATCGCGAGCCAGCGCATTTCTTCGGGCGTGGCCCCGTCGATCACCGTCTGCGTGCTCTCGGTAAAACGCTCGAATGTCTGGCGCTCCAGCGTCTCGAGCAGCGGCTGCGAGATCAGCAGCACCTGCAGGTTGGGCGAGAGGCCCAGCTCCATGCGCAGACGCAGCTCGCGGCTTTCGATGTAGTTGCGTTGAGGAGGGCCCCATTCGAGGCGCCAGGGCTTGCTGTCCAGGCCCCCATCAACGACGAAGCCTTCGCCCTCGTGCTCGCGTTTGAACTTGAGCTTGTTGGCCTTGGCCCAATCCGCCACCTCACGCCAATCCGGCCCGGGGGGTGGGCGCGAGATCAGCTTCTTGAAAGCGTCAAGCATGATGGTGTGGCATCCACTAGAGTGCACAACACACGGCGCGTGCCGCGATGACTGGAGAATATAACGATGATCGAAGTGTATTCGTGGCCTACCCCCAATGGCCACAAGGTTCACATCATGCTCGAAGAGTGTGGCCTGGCCTACCACGCGCACCCGGTCAACATCGGCGCCGGCGATCAGTTCAAGCCGGAGTTCCTGGCCATCAGCCCCAACAACAAGATCCCGGCGATCACCGACCCTGATGGGCCTGAGGGCAAACCCATTTCCCTCTTCGAGTCCGGCGCCATCCTGCTGTACCTGGCAGGCAAGACCGGCAAGCTGCTGCCCGAGTCGGTCACGGCACGCTATGAGGTGCTGCAGTGGTTGATGTTCCAGATGGGCGGTGTGGGGCCGATGCTGGGCCAGACGCACCACTTTCGCATCTACGCACCAGAGAAGATCGACTACGCGGTCAACCGCTACACCAACGAGGCCAAGCGCCTGTATGGCGTGATGGACAAACGGCTGGCCAAGAGCAAATACATCGGCGGCTCGGGGTACTCCATTGCCGACATTGCCATCTTCCCCTGGCTGCGCTCCTGGAAGAATCAGGGCATCGAGTGGGCCGACTACCCGCACCTCAAGGGCTGGTTCGACGAAATCGCCGCTCGGCCAGCGGTTCAACGGGGCGTGGAGGTGCTGGCCGAACTGCGCAAGCCGCTGGTGGACGGCAAGGCGCGCGAGGCTCTTTTTGGTGCCCAGCAGTACCAAAGACGCTGATTTGCCCTCGCGGCACCCCTTAAGCAGGGTGCCGTCACATGCTGGATATCCCCTGGAAGCGCGGCAAAATACACACTTTCACCCGCCCGGGCATAGCTTTTGCCCCTGCCTGACGCGATGAACTTGTTCGAACCTCTTCAGCCGCCTGGCCGCCTGCCCGTGGGAGCGGGGCAAGCGCTCCAGCCTGGCTACATGCTGGAAGAGTTCGAAATCACGCAGGTTCTCGGCTTGACCAGCTTCGGCGTGCTTTACCTGGCAACTCACGTGACCGAGCACAACACGGTGGCCATCAAGGAGTACCTGCCTTCGTCGCTTGCGATGCGCAACGCCGACGGCCAGCTCGAGCTCACCGACCCATCGCACAACGAGGCCTTTCAGCGCGGGCTCCAGTCCTTCGTCACCGAGGCGCTCACGCTGTCGCAGTTCAACCACCCTCACCTGCTGAGCGTGACCTGTGTCTGGGAGGCCAATGGCACCGCCTACCGGGTGATGCCCCTGCTGACGGGCACAACCTTGCTCGCACAACGCAGCAACCGCAACGAACCTGCCAGCCAAGAGCAGCTGCAAGCCCTGTTCGACGGCCTGCTCGGCGCGCTTGAAGTGCTCAACGACGCGGGCCTGGCGCACGGCCAAATCGAGCCGGTCAACATCTTCATGCTCAACGGCGAGCACCCGGTGCTGATGGACTTTGATGCCGTCCACCAGGCGGTGCTGAGTGACCTCGACGAACCGCACGTCGACGCTTACGCCAACCCGCATCGTTTGCAGCAAATGACCTGCGGCGACCTGCATGCGCTGGCCTCGGTGCTTCACTTTGCGATCAGCAACCATTGGTCTGCTGGCGGCGCCACACAAGCCGAACCCTTGGCTGAAGCACTTGCCCGTCTGAAGGACAGTGCGTCGGCCCTGGGTTATGCACCCGAGTTCTTGAGCGCCATCGACACGGCACTCGCGTTGCCGCCGGCCGACCGCCCAGGCACCGTGGCCGAGTTCCGTGCGCTCTTCGCGCCGAAGCCGCAGGGCGGCACGCCGGTGAAACTCATCAAACCGCCCCGCCGGCCGAAACGCCCCTTGCCGGAGCGGCCGAAGAACGAGTACCCGCTGAACTCCTCAGAGAGCGTGCTGGCCTTGCTGGCCAACTTTGGCCGGGGCCCGGTGAACGCGCCCGAAGATATCGAGCCGTTCGAGAACCCGCCCGTTCCAACCCTGACTGAAGAAGCCGAACCCAGCTTGCCGCCCCTGCGTGCAAGCCTGTTTGACGCGATGGATGCCGGTGAGCCACTGCCGCAGAGCCATGTGGGTTATGGGCGCATGCCCTACAGGCCGATGCCCCCGATACCGGCGAGCCGATGGCGCCGCCTGATGCCCGCCATGGCCTTTGGTGCCCTGGTGCTGGTATGCGTGCTGGCGCTTGGCTGGGTGCTGACGGCCTGAGGACTGCCAGAAAGCTTCTGGTCTGCCCGGAGGGACTCGAACCCCCGACCTGCTGCTTAGAAGGCAGCTGCTCTATCCAGTTGAGCTACGGGCAGTACGGGGATGCGGGATAGATGAATGGTCGGAGCGGCGGGATTCGAACTCGCGACCTACTGGTCCCAAACCAGTTGCGCTACCAGGCTGCGCTACGCTCCGATCAAGCGCGCATTGTACCCAGGCAAATCGCACTCTCCGCGCGATCACGCATTGATTTGCTGCCAGCTTTTCTCCAACCGCTTCACGCTCACCGGCTGTGGAGTGCGCAGCTCTTGCGCAAATAGGCTGATGCGCAGCTCTTCGAGCAACCATCGAAACTCGTCCAGGCGTGCGTCGTGCACACCTCGCCGCTCGGCTACCAGGCGCAGGTAACGCTGCTCGATCGGCCGCAGCTCGCTCAGGCGGGCCGCATCGCGAGCGGGGTCGGCGCGCAGTTTGTCGAGCCGCATGGTGACGCCCTTGAGGTAACGCGGCAGGTGCGCGAGTTGCGCCCAGGGTGTTTGCAGCACAAAACGTTTGGGCAGCAGCCGGCCGAGTTGCGCCTGGACATCGTCAGCCACGTCTTTCGGTGCGCGGGCGTCTTTCAGCTTGCGTGAGGCGGCGGCATATTCGGTCAACACCAGCTGCGCGCTGCGTGCCACTTCATTGGCGATCAGGGTCAGACGCCCTCGACCTTCTTCGATGCGGCGTTTGAATGCCGCCGAATCGGTGGGCATCGGGTCGGCGAGAAACGCGCGGTCAAGTGCGAGGTCGATGATCTGCTCGCGCAGCTCGTCGGCCGTGCCCAGGGGCGCGAAGAGCATCGCCATCTTCTGCAAATCGGGGATGTTCTTTTCCAGGTACTTGAGCGCGTCGCGAATCTGCAGCGCCACCAGGCGGCGCAGGCCGGCGCGGTGTTTGGTGGCTGCCATGTCAGGCTCGTCGAACACCTCGATCAGCACATGGATGCCACGGTCGATCAGCGCGGGAAAACCCACCAGCGTTTGGTTGCCACGCTTCACCTCCATCAGCTCGGGCAGCTCGCCGAAGGTCCAGTCGGTGTACTGGACTTCGGCGGGTGCAGCAACAACAGCAGCAGCCGCCGACTTGCCGGCATCGGGTTGGATGGTTTTTGCGGACGCGGCTGCAACAGGCGCAGACGGCAACCCCGGCCGCAGCGCGGCCAGGGCCTGGAACGCCGAGCGCGCCTGGCCGCCCAGCTCGGCCTTCAGGCTCGCCAGGTTGCGGCCGGTGCCGAGCTGGCGTCCGTGCTCGTCGACCACACGAAAATTCATGAAAAGGTGCTGCGGCAGCTGCTCCAGCTTGAAGTCGTTGCGCTTCACGTCCAGCTGTGTTTTGTCGCGAACGCTCTTGAGCAAGACATCGACCAACGGGCCGGTGCCAAAGGCACTTCGCTCATTCACCTCGACGATGAAGCTGTCGGCATATTCGGGCAACGGCACCAGACGCGAGCGTGGCCGCTGATGCAAACTTTTCGCCAGCGCCAGCACCTTGTCCTTCAGCATGCCAGGCACCAGCCATTCGCAGCGTTCGTCGTTCACCTGGTTGAGGGCGAACAAGGGCACGGTCACGGTGACGCCATCTTTCGGGTCGCCGGGTTCGTGCAGGTAGCTTGCGCTGCAATCGACACCACCCAGACGCAAGGTCTTGGGGAACGCGGAGGTGGTGATGCCCGCTGCCTCGTGGCGCATCAGCTCTTCACGCGTCAACAGCAGCAGCTTCGGTTGCCGCTTCAACTCTTCGCGGTACCAGCGCTCCAGGGTGTGGCCGCTGCACACGTCGGCGGGCAGCTGTTGGTCGTAGAAAGCGTGGATCAGCTCGTCGTCGACCAGCACGTCTTGCCGGCGCGACTTGTGCTCCAGCTCTTCGACCTGGGCGATCAGCTTGCGGTTGGCGGCCAGGAACGGCAGCCGCGTTTCCCACTCACCGCCGACCAGCGCTTCTCGGATGAAGATCTCGCGCGCCGCCACCGGGTCGACGTTGCCGAAGTTCACACGCCGGTTGCTGTAGATCACGATGCCGTAGAGGGTGGCTCGCTCCAGCGCGATCACCTCGGCGGCCTTCTTTTCCCAGTGCGGCTCCAGCAGCTGAGTCTTGATCAAGTGGGCGGCGATGGCGGGCAACCATTGCGGCTCGATGTTGGCGACACCGCGGCCGAAGAGGCGCGTGGTCTCCACCAGTTCAGCGACTACGATCCAGCGGCCCGGCTTTTTGCTGAGGTTGGCGCCGGGGTGCTTGTAGAAGCGAATACCTCGCGCACCGAGGTACCAGTCGTCTTCGTCGCTTTTGAGGCCGATGTTGCCCAGCAGACCGGCGAGCATGGCCAGGTGCAGCTGCTCGT
The DNA here is from genome assembly GCA_014380155.1 of Rhizobacter sp. GTDB lineage: Bacteria > Pseudomonadota > Gammaproteobacteria > Burkholderiales > Burkholderiaceae_C > Rhizobacter. The sequence goes on from JACMKJ010000109.1 coordinate 19,969, forward strand.
AGGTTGCGGGTGAGCCATTCAGGCGCCAGCCGTGTTCGGCAACCACGGTGTGCAGCTGCGAATGAATGTCGCGCCACTCGCGCACACGACGCGGTGAGATGAAGTTCTCGCGCAACAGCTGCTCTTGCTTGCGGTGCGAGAGCTTGTGTTCGCCCTGGCCACCCTTGGCATCTTCGAGCCACTTCCAGAGCTTGAGCGTGCCCATGAATTCCGACTTCTCGTCGTCGAACTTCTTGTGCGCGTTATCGGCGGCCTGTTGGTGCTCCATCGGCCGGTCGCGCGCGTCTTGCACGCTGAGTGCCGAGGCAATGATCAGCACCTCGGCCAGGGCCTGGCGGTCGCGCGCCTCCAGGATCATGCGGCCCACGCGCGGGTCGAGTGGCAGCTTGGCCAGCTCACCTCCAATGGGCGTCAGTTCGTTTTGCTCATCAACGGCGCCCAGCTCGTTGAGCAATTGGTAGCCGTCGGCAATGGCACGGCGCGGCGGTGGCTCCAGGAAGGGAAAGTCTTCAACCAAGCCGAGGTGCAGCGACTTCATGCGGAGAATCACGCCAGCCAATGAGGAGCGCATGATTTCCGGGTCGGTGAACTTGGGCCGCTCCGAAAAATCCTTCTCGTCGTACAGCCGGATGCAGATGCCGTTGCTGACACGGCCGCAGCGCCCGGCGCGTTGGTTGGCCGCTGCCTGGCTCACCGGCTCGATCATCAGCTGCTCGACCTTGTTGCGGTAGCTGTAGCGTTTGACGCGCGCGGTGCCTGCGTCGATCACGTACTGGATGCCCGGCACGGTGAGCGAGGTTTCGGCCACGTTGGTGGCGAGCACGATCCGGCGCGCGCTGTGCGGCTCGAACACCATGTCCTGCTCTTGCTGGCTGAGCCGTGCGAAGAGCGGCACCACCTCCACACCCGGCGGGTGGTGGCGGCGCAGGTGCTCGGCCGCCTCACGGATCTCGCGCTCGCCGGGCAAGAAGACGAGCACGTCGCCCGCACCTTCGCGCCAAAGCTCGTCGACCGCTTCACCAATGGCATCGTTCAAGCCGTACTCGCGGCTTTCTTCAAACGGTCGATATCGCTGCTCCACAGGGAACAGGCGGCCCGAGACCTGGATCACCGGCGCTGGTCCGTGGCGGGACGCGAAGTGCTGCGCGAAGCGGTCGGCGTCGATGGTGGCCGAGGTGACGATGATCTTCAGGTCGGGCCGGCGCGGCAGGATCTGTCGCAGGTAGCCCAGCAGGAAGTCGATGTTCAGGCTGCGCTCGTGGGCCTCGTCGATGATGATCGTGTCGTAGGCCTTCAGCAGCGGGTCGGTCTGCGTCTCGGCCAGCAAGATGCCGTCGGTCATCAGCTTGACGCTGGCACCGGCCGAGAGCCGATCCTGGAAGCGCACCTTGAAACCCACGTGCTCGCCCAGCGGCGTGTTCAGCTCCTGCGCGATGCGCTTGGCCACGCTCGACGCCGCAATGCGCCGCGGCTGGGTGTGGCCGATCAGCCCCTTGCCGCCCGCGCCCTTGCCTCGCCCCAGAGTCAATGCGATCTTGGGCAGCTGCGTGGTCTTGCCGGAGCCGGTTTCACCGCAGACGATCACGACCTGGTGGTCTTGAATCGAGCGCGCAATTTCATCGCGTCGGCCGGAAACCGGCAGCGATTCAGGAAAGGTGATCGGGGGGATGGGGTTGGCCACCATCGGCGCACCGCGGCGCGGGGGAGAAGTCATCAGGCCTGTCCAGAGCCCTGTCGAAGGGCCTTCGTGCAAAATCGTTGATTATTTCAGTGTGCCGCCATGAGCCTTGTCTTTCCCCATACCTTTGTTCCGTGGTTCCGTTCGGTCGCACCGTACATCCACGCGCACCGAGGCAAAACCTTCGTGGTGGCGATCGCCGGCGAGCTGGTCGCCGCGGGCAAGCTGGCGACCTTTGCGCAAGACCTCGCGATCTTGCACGCCATGGGCATCAAGCTCGTGCTGGTGCATGGCTTTCGGCCGCAGGTTGAAGAGCAGCTGAAGGTCAAAGGCCACATCTCGCGCTTCAGCCACGGCATGCGCATCACCGACACCGTGGCACTCGACTGCGCTCAAGAGGCCGCCGGCCAGATGCGCTACGAAATCGAAGCCGCGTTTTCGCAAGGACTGCCCAACACGCCCATGGCGCACGCGCAGATCCGCGTGGTGTCAGGCAACTTCATCACCGCGCGGCCGGTGGGCATTCTCGACGGTGTCGATTTCCAGCACACCGGCCTCGTGCGCCGCATTGACGCAGCGGGCATCCGCAAGGCGGTCGACTTTGGCGCGCTGGTGATGCTGTCGCCGTTCGGCTTCTCGCCGACCGGTGAGGCCTTCAACCTCAGCATGGAAGACGTGGCCGCCAGTGCAGCCGATGCATTGCAGGCCGACAAGCTGATCTACGTGACCGAGGTCAAGGGCATTCCGTTGAACCCTGCCGACCCGAACAGCGAAATCGACACCGAGCTCGCCCTGGCCGACGCCAAGAAGCTGCTCGCCAACCTGCCCAACCCGGTGCAGCCCACCGACACCGCCTTCTACCTGCAACACGCCGTGAAGGCCTGCGAAGCGGGTGTCGAGCGGGTGCACATCGTGCCCTTCTCGGTGGACGGCTCGGTGCTGATGGAGTCGTTCACCCACGACGGTGTGGGCACCATGATCGTCGACGAAAAACTGGAGAGCCTGCGCGAAGCGACGGCCGACGACATCGGCGGCATCTTGCAGCTGATCGACCCCTTCGAGCGCAACGGCACGCTCGTCAAGCGCGACCGCACCGAGATCGAACGCGACATCGACCACTACACCGTGATCGAGCACGACGGCGTGATCTTTGGCTGCGCGGCGCTCTACCCTTACCCCGAGGCGCGCACGGCTGAAATGTCGGCATTGACGGTGTCGCCCGACGTGCAAGGCCAGGGCGACGGCGAGCGCATCCTCAAACGCGTGGAGCAGCGCGCCAAGGCAAGCGGCCTCGACAGCATCTTTGTGCTGACCACCCAAACCATGCACTGGTTCATCAAACGCGGCTTCGCCCAGGTTGACCCCGATTGGCTGCCCGAAGCGCGCAAGCGCAAGTACAACTGGGACAGGCGCTCCCAGGTGCTGGTGAAAAAACTACCCTGACGCACCTCAAGCCGCCTACCAATTCATTTCCAAGGAGTACCTCATGGCCCGCACCGTTCAATGTATTCACCTCAAGAAAGAAGGCGAAGGCCTGGATTTCGCCCCCTACCCCGGCGAGCTGGGCAAGCGCATCTACAACGAAGTCAGCAAGGAAGCCTGGCAACTGTGGATGAAACACCAGACCATGCTGGTGAATGAAAACCGCCTGAATCTGGCCGACCAACGTTCGCGGCAATATCTCGCACGCCAGATGGAGCGATTCTTCTTCGGCGAAGGTGCCGAACAACCGGCTGGGTATGTGCCGCCCACGGCCTGACCTTATCTCGGGTTAAACGAAGGGTCCCGAGTATCTTGGCGATTCTGGATTGAACAATAGTTCACGACATATTGTTATTTTCCTGACATAAAATATGCGGCACGCGTGTTTCGCGTTGCTTCATATTCGTCGCCAAGGAGGAACAACATGTCATCGCTTCAAGACTTGCTGGCAAAGCGGGCTGCTCTAGAGCAGGAAATCGAAGTCACCCAGAAGCGTGAGCGCCAGGACGCCATCACCAAGGTCAAGGCCTTGATGAGTGAATATGGCCTGAGCGTTGCCGACCTTTCCACCAAGAGCACGGGCGGCAAAGCGGGCGCCACCAAAGGTGCCAAAGTGGCCCCCAAGTACCGAAATGCCGCCACCGGCGACACCTGGAGCGGGCGCGGCCTGCAACCCAAGTGGCTGAAAGCCGCCCTCGCCTCGGGCAAGAAAATCAGCGATTTCGCGATCTGATTCTCTTGATCCCCTGAACGCCGCCCACGGGCGGCGTTTTGTATGGGTCCGCTTCGTTAGACTCCTTCGGTGATTCCGCCCACCTTCGTCCAAGAGCTGCTTTCGCGCACCGACATCGTCGAGATCGTCGGCCGCCATGTTCAGCTCAAGAAGGCAGGCATCAACCACAAGGGCCTGTGCCCCTTCCACGGCGAAAAGAGCCCCAGCTTCATCGTCAGCGCCTCACGCCAGACCTACCACTGCTTCGGTTGTGGCGTGCACGGCAACGCCATCGGCTTCCTGATGGAGCATTCGGGCATGGGCTTTCTCGACGCCGTGAGTGATCTGGCCCAGCAAGTCGGGCTGACCGTGCCCGAAGACGATCGCTCCCCCCAAGAACGTGAACGCGCCGCCGAGCTGAAAGAGCGCCAGGCCACGCTGAGCGACGTGCTGGCCAAGGCCGCTGAGCATTACCGCAAGCAGCTCAAGGCCAGCCCCCGCGCGGTCGACTACCTCAAGGGCCGCGGCCTGACCGGCGAGATCGCCGCCGCCTTCGGCCTGGGCTACTCACCCGATGGCTGGCGCGGCCTGGCGAGCGTGTTCCCGCACTACGACGACCCGCTGCTCGAAGAGAGCGGTCTCGTCATCGCCACGGGTGAAACCGAGGCCGACAAGAAGCGCTACGACCGCTTTCGCGACCGCATCATGTTCCCCATCCGCTCGGTGCAAGGCGACGTGATCGGCTTCGGTGGCCGGGTGCTCGACAAAGGCGAGCCCAAGTACCTCAACTCACCTGAAACGCCGGTTTTCATCAAAGGCCGCGAGCTCTACGGCCTGCACGAAGCGCGGGCTGCCATGCGCCAGAAGGGCTATGTGCTGGTGGTCGAGGGTTACATGGACGTGGTCGCGCTGGCCCAGCTCGGTTTCCCCAACGCCGTGGCCACGCTGGGGACAGCCTGCACTGCCGAACACGTGCAAAAGCTGTTTCGTTTCACCGACTCGGTGGTGTTCAGCTTCGATGGCGATGCCGCCGGGCGCCGCGCCGCAGGCCGCGCGCTGGAAGCGTCTTTGCCGCATGCGAGCGACACGCGCACCATCCGTTTCCTGTTCCTGCCCACCGAGCACGACCCCGACTCCTACGTGCGCGAGTTCGGTACCGCGGCGTTCGAAGAGTGCATCTCGAAGGCGGTTCCGTTGTCGCGCCAATTGATCGAGGCAGCGAGCGAAGGCTGTGACCTCGCAACGGCTGAAGGCCGGGCACACATGCTCGCCAACGCCAAACCTTTGTGGAGTGCGCTACCCGACGGCACTCTCAAACGCCAACTGCTCGCCGATATCGCAGCCGCCGCGCGGGATGATGCCGAGCAATTGATGCAGCAATGGGGTCATGCACCGCCACGTGCCGTGGCACGCGAGGCCGTGTCAGGTCGACCACCGAACCGGCGCGCCGCCCGTGCCAGCAAGGGCGCGGCCAACCTGCTTGACCGTGCCATCTGGCTGCTATTGCATCGCAGTGAGCTGTGGACGCAACTCGATGGCGAGACGCACGACCTGCTCGCCGCGCAGGCTTCGCCCTATGACTGGTTTTTTGCCTGCATTGAGCGCTGCATGCACGACCTCGGCCCGCTGGGATCGGCTGCCCTGTTGGACGAGTTGCGCAAGCGGGCCGAGAGCGAAAACGAAGGCCACGCGGTGTTGGCGCGGATTGCCGAGTTTCACGACCCGGAACCCGAATCCGACATCGCCCACGAGCTTTCATTGGTCATCGCAAAGCTGCGGCTGAACGCCGTTGATGAAGAACTGAAGCTGCTGTTCGACTCAGGTGTGCAGTCACCGGACGCGGTGCGGCGCAGCCGCGAGCTCATGGACGCTCGAAAACGGATGAAAACCTGATGTTTCCTGGTAATCCGGCGCATCTGCCGATATAATCCTCGGTTGACGTTAGCGCGGCAAGAGCGACAGCAGCACCTCCGGGCCCGGCCACCCTCTGATACAGGGTTCCCATTGCGGATTCAAGGCCACCTTTCCCGCAAGGGCTGCACCCCAAATGATCGTCCCAAGCTTGCCCGCTTGCCATTCGATCGGAGACGAACCGGTCGAGTTTGGCATTGGCTTGTCGAGCCGCTACAGCGCCGACCCACCACCATTCGAGGATTTGCATGACCGCGAAGAAGAGCGCCCCCGCCAAGGCAGCACCAGCCGCTGCGCCCGCCAAGGCCCACAAGGCCGAAGCCGAAGACAAGAAGAAGCCTGCAAAGGCTGCCGCTGCGGCCAAACCCGCTGCCAAGGCAGTCGAGGCCAAGGGCAAGCCTGGCCGCAAGCCCAAGGCGGGCGCCGTCGCCGCCAAGAAGGAAGAAGTGCCTGAAGAAGACTTCTCGGACATCGAAGCCGACCTGGCTGGCGAACCCGAAGTCGAAACCGAGGGCGGCGAAGAAAAGGTCGCCAAGGTCAAGCCACTTCGAATGAAAGTGTCGCGCGCCAAGGAACGCGCGCTGATGCGCGAATTCGGCCTGGACGAAACCGCGCTCACCGAAGAAGAAGTCGCCAAGCGTCGCCAGGAGCTGAAAACCCTCATCAAGATGGGCAAGACACGCGGTTTCCTGACGCACCAGGAAATCAACGACCACTTGCCTGAAAAGCTGGTCGACGCCGAAATCCTCGAAGCCATCGTGTCGATGCTCAACGACATGGGCATCGCGGTGTACGAGCAGGCGCCCGACGCCGCCACGCTGCTGATCGCCGGGGGCGGCACCACGACGGCCACCGAGGAAGAAGCCGAAGAAGCTGCCGAAGCGGCGCTCTCGACGGTCGACTCCGAATTCGGCCGCACCACCGACCCTGTGCGCATGTACATGCGCGAAATGGGCACGGTCGAGTTGCTCACGCGCGAAGGCGAAATCGAAATCGCAAAGCGCATCGAAGGCGGCTTGCAGGCCATGATGCTGGCCATCAGCGCCTCGCCGACCACCATCGCCGAGATCCTGGTGTATGCCGACAAGATCGGCGCTGGCGAGATGCAGATCTCCGAGACGGTGGACGGTTTTGTCTCCGAAGACGAGGCTGACGACTACGTGGCCGAAGAAGACGTCGACTTCTTCGACGAAGAAGACGACGACGACGGCCAGGGCGGCAGCAAGGCGCTGACCAAGAAGCTCGAAGAGCTGAAGACCGCCGCGCTGGCCAAGTTCGCCAACCTGCGCATCAATTTCGACAAGATGCGCAAGTCGTTCGAGAAGGACGGCTACCAGTCGGCCTCGTACAACAAATCGCAACAAGCCATCAGCCAGGAGCTGATGACGATCCGCTTTACGGTCAAGACGATCGAGAAGCTGTGCGGCATCTTGCGTTCGCAAGTCGATGACGTGCGCCGCTATGAGCGCGAGCTGCGCAAGATCCTGGTCGACAAGTGCGGCATGCCGCAGGAATACTTCATCAAGCACTTCCCGCCCAACCTGCTCAACCTGAAGTGGGCCGAGAAAGAAGCGGCAGCCGGCAAGAACTACAGCGCGATCCTCGCGCGCAACCTGCCCGCCATTCAAGAGCTGCAGAAGAAGCTGACCGACCAGCAGGCCCGCGCGGTGGTGCCGCTTGAAGACCTGAAGCAGATCAACAAGCGCATGAACGAAGGCGAGAAGTCTTCGCGCGACGCCAAGAAAGAAATGATCGAGGCCAACCTGCGCCTCGTGATCTCGATCGCCAAGAAGTACACCAACCGTGGCCTGCAGTTCCTCGACCTGATTCAAGAAGGCAACATCGGCCTGATGAAGGCGGTCGACAAGTTCGAATACCGCCGTGGCTACAAGTTCTCGACCTACGCCACGTGG
>JACMKJ010000110.1 GCA_014380155.1 Rhizobacter sp.
AGGAGATGACATGAAAAACACGCGCAACACACTGAAGCTCATCGCCGCTGCCGCGGTGATGGCACTGAGCAGCGGCCTCGCCAGCGCTGCCGAGCCCGGCAAGCTGCTGATCTGGATCAACGGCGACAAGGGCTACAACGGCCTGGCCAAGGTCGGTGAAGAGTTCACCAAGAAGACCGGCGTGCAAGTCACCGTCGAACACCCGGAAGACGCTCCCGGCAAGTTCCAGCAAGCGGCCGCTGCCGGCAAGGGCCCCGACATCTGGATCTGGCCGCACGACCGCATCGGCGAGTGGATTGCCGGTGGCCTGCTGCAAACCGTGAGCCCGGGCAAGAAGGTGCAGGCCGACATCGACCCGCTGGCCTGGAAGGCCTTCAGCGTGGGTGGCAAGACCTGGGGCTACCCGATGTCGATCGAGGCCGTCTCGCTGGTCTACAACAAGAAGCTGGTTCCCGTGCCGCCCAAGAGCTTTGAAGAAATCGTCGCGCTCGACAAGAAGCTCTCGGCCGATGGCAAGAAGGCGATCCTCTGGGACTACAACAACACCTACTTCACCTGGCCGCTGCTGGCTGCCAACGGGGGCTACGTGTTCAAGCTCAAGGCCGACGGCACCTATGACGCAGGCGACACCGGCGTCAACAACGCCGGCTCGCTGAAAGGCGCCGAGCTGCTGGCCAAGATGGTCAAGGACGGTGTCATGACCAAGGGCGCCGGCTACGCCGAGATGGAAGCCGGCATGGCGCAAGGCAAGGTCGCGATGATGATCAACGGCCCCTGGTCGTGGGACAACCTCAAGAAGGCCAACATCGACTTCGGCGTCGCCAAGATTCCGACCGTGGCAGGCAAGAAGGCCTCGCCCTTCGTCGGCGTGCTGGGCGCGATGATCTCCAAGGCTTCGCCCAACCGCGACGTGGCCGTCGAGTTCATCGAGAACCACATGCTGAGCGTGCAAGGTCTCAAGCAGATCAACGACGACGTGCCGCTGGGCACGCCCGCGAGCAAGGCGTTGTTTGCCGAGCTCAAGAGCAACCCCAACATCCAGGCCACCATGGCCAGCGCACAAGACGGCTCGCCCATGCCCAACAACCCGGAGATGGGCCGCTTCTGGTCGTCGATGCAATCGGCGCTGCAAAACATGACCGAAGGCCGCCAGTCGCCCAAGGAAGCGCTGGACGCCGCGGCCAAGCGCATCTCGGCGAAGTGACGTGCCCGGCGGTGGGCCAAGGTTTTCGCCCTGGCCCACCGCCTTTTGTCTGATCTCCCTCCATGACCCTTTCGCCCTCTTTGAAGCGCGCGGCACCAGGCGCCCTGCTCGCCCTGGTGCTGATCGCCGCCCTCTACGCGGTGACGCTGGTGCACGCCGCCGGCGAGACGCTGCTGGCCGGCACCATGCTCGTCATCTCCGCGCTGGCGCTGTGGGTCTACACCTCGCCGCGCACCTACGCCTACCGCTACCTCTTTCCCGGCATCGCCGCCTCGCTGATCTTCGTGGTCTTCCCCATGCTCTACACCATGGGCATCGGCTTCACCAACCACAGCTCGAAGAACCTGCTGGAGTTCCCGCGCGCCACCCAATATTTTCTGGACGAAACCTACCGGGCCGAGGCCGAACCGCTGGCCTTCACCCTGCACGCCGATGGACGCGAGTTCCGCGCCCGGCTCGAAGATGGCGAGGCCAGCAAGGCTTTCGTGTCCGGCCCGCTGGCGCTCAAGAGCAATGCCCCGCTGGAGCTCAAGCTCGAGCCCGCCGAGCAGGCGCCCATCGCACTCGGCGACCCGCTTCCGATCAAGGACCTGATCGCCAAACAACCCCAGCTCAAGGCCCTGGCCTTCGTGCTGCCCGATGGCCGCAAGCTGCGCATGACCGGCCTGCGGCAATTCGCCGAGGTGCAGCCGCTGTACGCGCAGCAACCCGATGGCAGCCTGCTCAACAAGAAGGACGGCGGCGTGCTGCGCCCCAACTTCGAGAGCGGCTTCTACGAGACCGCGAGCGGCGAGCGTGTGCAGCCTGGCTTCCAGGTCGGCATCGGCCTGGCCAACTACACACGCATCTTCACCGACAAGGCGTTTCAAGAGCCCTTCATCCGCATCTTCGTGTGGACGGTGGTGTTCTCTGCGCTCACCGTGTTCATCGCCGCCGCGCTCGGCATGTTCCTCGCCGTGCTCTTCAACTGGGACGCACTGCGCTTCAAGGGCGTGTACCGCGTGATGCTGTTCCTGCCCTATGCGGTGCCGGGCTTCATCTCGATCCTGGTGTTCAAGGGCCTGTTCAACAACAACTTCGGCGAGATCAACCTGATCTTGGAGGCGCTGTTCGGCATCCGCCCCGCGTGGTTCTCGGACCCGACGCTCGCCAAGCTGATGCTGCTGATCGTCAACGTGTGGCTGGGTTACCCCTACATGATGATCGTGTGCATGGGGCTGATCAAAGCCATCCCGGCCGACCTGTACGAGGCCTCGGCCGTGGCCGGCGCCGGGCCGCTGACCAACTTCTTCCGCATCACCCTTCCACTGATCATGAAGCCGCTCACGCCGCTGCTCATCTCGGCCTTCGCCTTCAACTTCAACAACTTCGTGCTGATCGCCCTGCTCACCGGCGGGCGGCCCGACTTTCTGGACACCAGCGTGCCGGCCGGCACCACCGACCTGCTGGTTTCGTACACCTACCGCATCGCCTTCCAGGACTCAGGCCAGCAGTACGGCCTGGCCGCGGCGATCTCGACGGTGATCTTTGCGATGGTGGCGGTGATCTCGCTGGTGCAGATGCGCTTCACCAAGATCGCTCGCGAAGAGTCACGCTGAGGAGCAACGCAGATGGCCATCGTCCTCGACAAATCCCACCGCTGGCGCGTGCTGGCCGCGCACCTCTTCCTCATAGGGCTGGTGCTGCTGGTGATCTTCCCCTTCCTGATGATCCTGTCGATCTCGCTGCGCCCCGGCAACTTTGCCGCCGGTAGCCTGATCCCGGAGCAGATCAGCCTGGAGCACTGGAAGCTCGCGCTCGGCATCTCGTACACCGCCGCCGACGGCCGGCTGGTACAGCCCGACTTTCCGGTGCTGCTGTGGCTGTGGAACTCGGTCAAGGTCGCCAGCCTCACCGCGTTCATCACGCTCACGCTGTCGACCACCGCCGCTTATGCCTTCGCGCGCATGCAGTTCCGCGGCAAGCAGGCCTCTCTCTCGGCGCTGATGCTGATGCAGATGTTCCCGGCGGTGCTGGCTCTGGTCGCCATCTACGCCATCTTCGACCGGCTGGGCAATGTGTTTCCGTCGGTCGGCATCGACAGCCACGCCTCGCTGCTGCTCGCCTACTCAGGCGGCATCGCGCTGCACGTGTGGACGATCAAGGGTTACTTCGACACCATTCCGTTCGAGATCGAAGAGGCCGCCAAGGTTGACGGCGCCACACCGTGGCAAGCCTTCAGGCTGGTGCTGCTGCCGATGGCGGTGCCCATCCTGATGGTGGTGTTCTTGCTCGCCTTCATCGGCGCCATCATCGAATACCCGGTCGCGTCCATCCTGCTGCATGAAGAGGCCAAGCTCACGCTGGCGGTCGGCTCCAAGCTCTTCTTGTACGAGCAGAAGTATTTGTGGGGCGACTTCGCGGCCGCGGCCATCCTGTCGGGCCTGCCCATCACCATCGTCTTCATCCTGGCGCAGAAATGGATGATCTCCGGCCTCACCGCCGGGGGTCTCAAGGGCTGACGCCGCTGTCATTCGTTTCCACAACCACTCCCACTGAGAGAGGCACACCATGAAGCTCCAACGCTCGATCCTGCAAGCCGCCGCCGCCGCGGCACTCCTCGTGAGCGCCGTTGCCGCCCAAGCGCAGACCGCCACCATCCACTACAACCGCTGTGACAGCAACTACGAAGGCTGGGGTGCGCACCTGTGGAAAGACGGCGGCATCCCGCTGCCCGGCATCGAATGGCAAAAGCCCATGCCACCCAGTGGCAAGGGCGACTTCGGCGTGTACTGGACGGTCAAGCTCGACGACTTCATCAAGGGCCGCGTCAACTACATCATCCACAAGGGCGACACCAAGGAGCAAGGTGGCCGCGACATGGCCTTCGACGGCAACACGTCAAAAGAGATCTGGGTCAACAACGGCGATCGCAAGATCTACACCTCGCTGGCCGATGCGCAAAAAGCGCGTGCCGACAAGCCCTGCCCCTGATCGGATCACCCCATGACCCACCTGTCGACATGGCGGCTGCTGGCCGCCCTGGGCCTCGCTTTGCTCTCTGCTTCTTGTGCCAATGAGGCACCGAAGGCTGCCGCCATGCCCGCAGCCAAACCACTGGTCGCCACCGGCCCGGTGCAAGCCCCCGGCCGCTTTGCCGACAACCCCATCGTCTACT
>JACMKJ010000111.1 GCA_014380155.1 Rhizobacter sp.
CCGTGCCGAGACACTGGTGCAAGAGCTGGCGCGCCACCCGCGCGACGCCATGCCGCGCGTGCGCGAGCTGCAGGCCGAATGGCAGCAGCATGCCCGCAGCCTGCCGCTGGAGCGCAAGGTGGAGAACGTGCTGTGGAGCCGCTTCAAGGCCGCCACCGACGCGGTCTTTGCGCAGCGCGAAGCGGCGTTCAACGCACATGACGCCGAGCTGGCGGCCAACCTGGCCGAGCGCGAAGCCTTGATCGCACGCCTCACGTCCATCGACCTCGACACCACGCCCGTGGCCGAGATGCAGCGTGCGCTGGGCGATGCCGATCGTGCCTGGCGCCAGCCGGTCGAGGTGCCGCGCGCGGCCGTCAAATCGCTTGACACGCGCTTCACGGCAGCCCGCGCCGCGCTGGCGCAGGCGGTGGCCGAGAGCGCACAAAAACGTTGGTTCGCGCAGTGCGATCACCTCGTGGCCAAGATCGCCCTGTGCGAAGCGCGCGAAGCGTCTCCCGAAGAGGCCCACCTGTCCGAGCGCTGGGCCGCGCTCGCGGCCTTGCCTGTGGCCTGGGAAAAACCGTTGGCGCAGCGCTGGTCACAGGCACCCACGGCCGGCCCGCTGTCGGCGACGGCCTGCGAAGACTTGCTGCTGCAACTCGAAGCCGCGCTGGACCTGCCGGCCTCGGCCGAGTCACTGGCTGCGCGCCGAGACCTGAAGCTGCGTGCCTTGAAAGACGCGCTCGAAGGCCGCGCCGCACAAACCCAAGACCCGTTGGCTCAACGTGCGCAGTGGTTTGCAAGCGCCTTGCGGCAAAGCGGCATGAGCCCTGCGCAGCGCGAGCGCCTGCGTGCGCTCATCGCTGCGTTGCGCCATGCCGCGCCGGGCTCGTTGGGAGGCAGCGCTCGATGAGCGACTACCAAGACGCCACCATCGCCCGCCAGCACCAGGGCGAGCAGGCCGACGGCAACGAGCTGAGCCTGCACCTGTTGCACGGCACCGGCTCGGCCCTGGGCCACAGCTGCATCCACCGCGTGCTCACCGACCGCAGCGGCCAGCTCAAGTCAGACATCGTTTATTACTACGGCCCGGCCATCGCCAACGAGGTGGTGAACGCCGATTTCGAGCTGCTTGCCAGTGGCCGGGTGATGTCGGTCAACCAGCTGCACCACACCGAGTTCCTGCTCAACCGCCGGCTGCGCGCGGCGCGCTGAGCTCAGCGCGGCGGTGGCAGCGGCTCGCCTTGGAGGCGCCGCCACAGCCAGGCGAAGTAGCGACCGACCTCAGGCCGCGAGCCGACTTGTTCGGGCTGAGCCAATGGCACCACCGCACTGCGCCGCTCGGCCACGACGAAGCTGAAGGTGTAGGACGGCTCCTGGCCCATGCGCAGGTCGGTGATGCTCACACGATCGCCGTCTTGCTGCAGCTTGTAGAAGCCCTTGCTGAAAGCGCTGATGCGCTGCACGCCGTCGATGCCCTGCAACTCGGCCGCGAGTGCGGTGCCGCGCGCGAAGCGGTCGAACTGCATCTGGGGTGTGGCATCAAGCAAGGAATGAAACCCCTCGTGATAGCTGTCGCCCGAGATGGCCACCACCCGCCACAGCACCGAGTTGAACGCCGTCGGCGTGACCAGCACCCGCTCGGCCGTGATGCCTTGCGCGGCGAGCGAGGCCTGCGCCACGCGCTCGACCTGCTGCTGCGCCACCGCCCCCCACGCCAGATACGCGGTGCTCAGCACCAGGCCGGCCGTGTTGGCCTTGAAGTTGCGCGTGCTCATCACCCACACGGTGCCCACCAGCAAGGGCACGGTGTACAGCGGGTCGATGATGAACACACTGCCCACGCCGAACGGGTGGTCTGAAAACGGCAGCGCGAGCTGCGTGCCGTAGACCGTCATGGTGTCGAGCAGCGGGTGGGTCACCAGCGCCAGCCAGATGGCCAGCCACCAGCGCTGCCAATGGGCCCACTCGCCGTGCAGCCGTGCGATGGCTGCGGCGAAAGGCAGCGAGAACAGCGTCAACCAGAAGGGCGCGTGGCTCTCGGCGCGGTGCAGCACCATGTTGTGGATGGCGTTGCCGTGGTCGATGAACACATCGAGGTCGGGAAGGGTGCCTGCGACGGCGCCCCAGGCCGCAGCTTTCCACACGGCCGTGCGCCGGCCCATCACGGCCACGCTCACGGCGGCGCCGAGCGCAATTTGCGAGAGTGAATCCATGCGGTGCTCGGTGTTCTATTTGGGAGTGGCTTGCGGCTCGACCCAGCCGCCACCTAGCACCTTGTACAGCGTGACCAGGTTTTGCACCTGCGCGGCCTGCACCTGCACCACGGCCTGTTGGGATGCGAACAGCGAGCGCTGCGCGTCGAGCACGTCGAGGTAGCTCGAGGCGCCATTTTTGTAGCGCAGGTCGGCTAATCTGAAGCGCACCTGCTCGGCATTGGCCTGCGCCAATTGCGCACGTGCCTGCTCGCCCAGGGTGGCGCGGCCGGCCAGGGCGTCTTGCACTTCGCGGAAGGCGCTCTGGATGGATTTTTCGTACTGCGCCACGGCAATGTCGCGGTTGACCTGGGCCACGTCGAGGTTGGCCTTGTTGCGCCCGGCGTCGAAGATCGGCAGCACGATCTGCGGTGCAAAGGTCCAGGCCGAGCTGCCGCTCTTGAACAGCCCGCTCAGCTCGCTGCTGGCCGTGCCGGCGCTGGCGGTCAGGCTGATGCGCGGGAAGAAGTTGGCCCGTGCCGCGCCGATGTTGGCGTTGGCCGCGATCAGCTGCTGTTCGGCCTGGCGCACGTCGGGCCGGCGGGCCAACACCTCGGAGGGCAGGCCCGAAGGCAGGTCGACCGCCAGGCGCTGCTCGCTCATCGCCAACGGTGGCGGCAGGTCGCTGGGCACGGCCTGGCCGAGCAGCAGCGCGAGCGCGTTTTCGTCGAGCGCACGCTGGCGCGTGAACTGCGCGAGCGTCACCCGTGCCGCTTCAAGCAGCGATTCGTTGAGCCGGAAGTCGAGCTCGGAGCTCGCGCCGTTGTCGAACTTCAGCTTGGCCAGCTTGAGCGACTCTTCGCGTGTTTTCAACGTCTCCCGCGTGAGGCCCAGCAGCTCGTCGTCGGCGATCAGCGCCAGGTAAGTGTTGGCCACCGACGAGATCAGGCTGATCTGCGCCGCCTTGCGGCCTTCTTCGGTGCCGAGGTATTGCGCCAGCGCCGCGTCACTCAGGCTGCGCACGCGGCCGAACAGGTCGAGTTCGTACGCGGTGACTTGCAGGCCCACGGTGTAGAGCGTGGTGACGTTGCCGGTGATCTGCGACGGCCCGCGGGTGCCGGTGGCGCCCACGTTGAGCGTGGGCCACTGGTCGGCACGGCGGATGCCATAGGTGGCGCGGGCCTGCTCGATGTTGAGCAGGGCCACGCGCAGGTCGCGGTTGTTTGTCAGCGCGACCTCGATCAGTCGCTTGAGGCGCTCGTCGGCAAAGTAGCTTTGCCATTCGATGTCGTGCGCCGCACGCGTGCCGGAGCTGGTGACTTCGTTGGTGAAGCCCGGCGCAACCGGCGCGGCAGGCCGCACGTACTTCGGGGCCATGCTGGTGCAGCCCGCGAGGGCCAGTGCAGCGGCCAAAGACAACAATCGCTTAGACATGGCTGCTGCCTCCCTGGCTCTCGATGTCGGTCTCATGTGCATGCATCTTTCGTTGACGCTCGCTGCCTTTGAAGAAGCGGCGCACCACCACAAAGAACACCGGCACGAAGAACACGGCCAACAGCACCGAGCTGATCATGCCGCCGATCACGCCGGTGCCCAGTACACGCTGGCTCGACGAGCCCGCGCCCGAGGCCAGCATCAGCGGCAGCGTGCCCAGGATGAAAGCCATCGAGGTCATCAGGATGGGCCGGAAGCGGATGTGAGCCGCTTCGAGCGCGGCCTCCATCGCCGACTTGCCCTGCGCCTGCAGGTCTTTCGCAAACTCGATGATCAGGATGGCGTTCTTCGCCGACAAACCGATGATGGTGATCAGGCCCACCTGGAAGTACACGTCGTTGGTGAAGCCACGCAGCGTGACCGCCAGCAGTACCCCCAGCACGCCGAGCGGCACCACCAGCATCACCGACAGCGGGATCGACCAGCTCTCGTACAGCGCGGCCAGGCACAAGAACACCGCCAGGATCGCGAAGCCGTAGAGGATGAGCGCCTGCGAGCCGGCGAGCTTTTCTTCACGCGACTGGCCCGTCCACTCGAAGGCAAAACCTGCGGGCAGCTTGGCGGCCAGCAGCTCCATCTCGGCCATCGCGGCACCCGTGCTGTAGCCAGGTGCGGCCGAGCCGTTGATGCGGATCGCGGGGTAGCCGTTGTAGCGCACCGTCTGCATCGCACCCGTCACCCACTTGGTGGTGGCGAAGGCCGACAGCGGCACCGGCTTGCCCAGGTTGTTGAAGGCGTTGAGCTTGAGCAGGTCTTCGGGCTGCATGCGCGCCGGCGCATCGGCCTGAACCACCACGCGCTGCAGTCGTCCGGCGTTCGGGAAGTCGTTCACGTAAGCCGAGCCGAGCGCGGTTGAGATCGCTGTGTTGATCGAATCGAAGTTCACGCCCAGCGCGCTGGCGCGGTCGCGGTCGATCGCCAGCTCCACCTGCGGGGCATCTTCGAGGCCGTCGGGTCGCACCTGCGTGATCACCTTGCTTTGCGAGGCCATGCCCAGCAGCTGGTTGCGCGCCCTGATCAACGCATCGTGCCCTTGGCCCCCGCGGTCTTGCAGGCGGAAGGTGAAGCCCGACGACTGGCCCAGCTCAGGAATCGGCGGTGGGCTCAAGGGGAAGATGAAGGCGTCGCGCACGCCCATCAGCGCACCGAAGGCGCGGCCGGCCACGGCGTCGGCCTGGTGCTCCTTTCCTTTGCGTTCGTCCCAGTCCTTGAGCGTCACGAAGGCGAGCGCCGCGTTCTGGCCCTGGCCCGAGAAGCTGAAGCCCAGCACACCCACCATGCTCTGCACCTCGGGCTGCTTGAGGATGTAGGCCTCGACCTGCTTCATCACGTCCAGCGTGCGCTCTTGTGTGGCGCCCGGGGGCAGCTGCACGTTGACAATCATGTTGCCCTGGTCTTCTTGCGGCAGGAAGGAAGTGGGCAGGCGCATGTAGAGCACCGCCACCGCGGCACCGATGGCCACGTAGATGATGAGGAAGCGCCCGGCGCGCTTCAACATGCGTGCGACCCAGCCCTCGTAGCCCTTGGCGGTGCGGGTGAAGAAACGGTTGAACCAGCCGAAGAAGCCGGTCTTTTCATGGTGGTGGCCGGCTTCCACGGGTTTCAGCAGCGTGGCGCACAGCGCCGGTGTGAGCGACAGCGCCAAGAAGGCCGAGAACGCGATCGAGGCCACCATCACCGCCGAAAACTGGCGGTAAATGTTGCCCACCGAGCCGGAGAAGAAGGCGAGCGGCACGAACACCGAGATCAGCGCGACCGTCACGCCGACGATGGCGCCCGAGATCTGGCCCATCGCCTTGCGCGTGGCGAGCAGCGGCGAGAGCCCTTCTTCGCTCATGATGCGTTCGACGTTTTCCACCACCACGATGGCGTCGTCGACCACGATGCCGATCACCAGCACCATGCCGAACATGGTCAGCACGTTGATCGAGAAGCCGAGCGTCAGCAGCACGGCGAAGGTGCCCAGCAGCGCAATCGGCACCACGATGGTCGGGATGATGGTGTAGCGCCAGTTCTGCAAGAACAGGAACATCACCAGGAACACCAGCACCACCGCCTCGACCAGCGTCTCGGCCACCTGGCTGATCGAGATCTTGATGAAGCGCGAGCTGTCGTAAGGGATGGCGTATTTCACGCCGGGCGGAAAGAGCTTTTGCAGCTCGTCCATGCGCTTGTGGATGGCCGCAGCCGTCTGCAGCGCGTTGCCGCTGGGCGCAAGCTGCACGCCGATGCCGGTGGAGGGGTTGCCGTTCAGCCGCGCCGACGTGGCATAGGTTTGTGCACCCAGCTCCAGGCGGGCCACGTCACGCAGGCGCACGGTGGAGCCGTCGGTGTTGGCGCGCAACACGACCTTGCCGAACTCCTCGGCGTTGTTCAACTGGCCCTTGACCACCACGGTGGCCGAGATGCCCTGGCCGGCGATGTTGGGCAGGTCGCCGATCGTGCCCGACGACACCTGCGCGTTTTGCGAGCGGATGGCGGCGACCACCTCGGCCGACGACAGGTTGAAGCTTTGCAGCTTGTTCGGGTCGATCCAGACGCGCATCGCACGCTCGGTGCCGAAGAGCTGGGCCTGGCCGACACCCGGCACGCGCTGCAACTCGGGCAACACATTGCGCGAGGCGTAGTCACCAAGCGCCACCGGATCGAAGGCCGGGTTGTCAGACGAGAGGATGGCGAACAGCAGGAAGTTCGAACGCGACTTGTCGACCCGCACCCCCTGCTGTGTCACGGCGGCGGGCAGGCGCGGCGTGGCCCGGCTCAGCCGGTTTTGCACGTCGACCTGCGCGAGGTCGGCGTTGGTGCCGGGCTCGAAGCTGATCGTGATGGTGCCGGTGCCGTTGGCCTGGCTCACCGACTCCATGTACATCAGGCCCGGCGAGCCGTTCATCTCGCGTTCGATGACGCTGATGACGGCGTCTTCCAGCGTCTGTGCCGAGGCGCCAGGGTAGGAGGCCGAGACGACGATGGCGGGGGGTGCCACCGGCGGGTACTGGGCGATCGGCAACTGCGTGATCGCCACGCCGCCCGCCACCAGAATGAAGAGCGCGATCACCCACGCGAAGATGGGCCGGTCAATGAAAAAGCGTGCCATGCGACGGTGCTCCGGTCACTTCGACGCTGCAGCAGCGGCGGAGGCAGCGCGTGCCGGGGCGGAGGCGCTGTTGATCGGTGCCCACGGCACCGGGTTCACCGGCGCACCGGGCACCATCATTTTCTGGAAGCCATCGACGATGACTTTTTCGCCCGGTTGCAGGCCTTCGGTCACCAGCCACTGGTTGCCCTGGGCCGAGCCGATCTTGATCGGGCGCGGGGTGGGCTTGTTGTCGGCACCGACCACGAGCACCGTGTCGCCCTTGTCGGAGCGTGTCACCGCCTGCTGCGGCAACAAGATGCCCGAGGGCAGCTCGGCCTGCGCCAGGCGCACCCGCACGTACATGCCGGGCAGCAGCAACCCCGTCGGGTTGGGCACCTCGGCGCGCAGCGTGATCTGGCCAGAGGTCGGGTCGACCGTCAGGTCGCTGAACAGCAGCTTGGCGGTCTGCGGGTGTTCGCTGCCGTCTTCGAGCACGATGTGCACCTTGGCGGCGTCGGCCCCGGCCTTTTGCAGCTTGCCGCTGGCGAGCGCCTTGCGAAGCTGCAGCACCTCGGTGGTCGACTGGGTGAAGTTCACGTACATCGGGTTGATCTGCTGCACCACGGCCAGTGGTGTGGCTTCGCCTTGGCCGACCAAGGCGCCTTCGGTCACCAGCGCGCGGCCGATGCGACCGGCGATGGGCGAGCTGACCGAGGCGTAGTTGAGGTTGATCTGCGCTGTTTGCAGCGCCGCACGGCCGGCGGCCACGTCGGCTTCGGCCGACTTCTGCGCGGCCACCGCGTTGATGAAGTCCTGCTTGCTGATGGCGTTGGCTTCCATCAGCGGCTTGTAACGCTCGGCCTGCGCAGTGGCCTGCGTCGCATTGGCTTGTGCCCGTGCGAGCGAGGCCTGGGCGCTGGCGGCCGCCGCTTCGTAAGGCGCGGCGTCGATGCGAAACAGCGGCTGGCCGGCACGCACGTCGCTGCCTTCCTTGAACAGGCGCTCTCGCAAGATGCCGGCCGCACGGGCCCGCACCTGGGCCACGCGCGAGGCCTCGAGCCGGCCTGGCAGTTCGGTCGTGAGGCTCACGGTGCCGGGCGCCACGGTGACCACCCCCACGGTGGCCGGTGGCATGCCACCACCAGGCGGCCCAGCGGGCTTGCCGCTTTGCTGCCCACAGGCCGCGAGCAGCGCTGCGGTGGATACAACGGCAAAACCCGCCAAGACGTTTTTCAACGCAGACATGCGCATTCCTTCGGAGGTGCGCCCGCAGCGGGCGCCGAGTGAGGGGGATCAATCTTCATGCCAGGGCTTGAACAACGCACGGCCGGCACAAGGTGATCGGTTAGTATACATACGCTCATGAATGTATGTTGACATCGGATTACACGCACCACCATGGTTCGTCGCACCAAAGAAGAAGCCCAGGCCACCCGCAACCTCATCCTTGATACCGCCGAGGTGGTGTTCCATGAGCGCGGCGTTTCGCGCAGCACGCTGAACGACATTGCCCAGGCCGCCGGCCTCACGCGCGGCGCCATCTACTGGCACTTTCAAGACAAGGCCGACCTCTTCAACGCGATGATGAAGCGCGTCACGCTGCCGCTCGAAGAAACCGCGCTACGCAGCGACGACCCCGCGCTCGACGACCCGCTGGCCTACATGCGCAGCAACTTCACCCACGCGCTGCGCCTGACGGTCAACGACCCGCAGGTTCGGCGTGTGTTCGAGATCGCCACCCACAAGGTCGAATACGTCGAAGAAACCCAGGCCGTGCGCGACCGCCACCTGGCCACGCGCGACGAGTGCCTGCTGCATGCGCAGCGCGGGATCACGCTGGCGATGAAGCGCGGGCTGCTGCCCAAACGCATTCCGGCGCGCACGGCGGCCATGGGCCTGCATGCACTGATTGATGGGTTGATCCAGAACTGGTTGCTCGACCCCGAGGCGTTTGACCTGGTGAAGGTAGGGCAGCAGGTGCTGGACACCTACCTGGCTGGGTTGGCGGTGCCGAAGTAGCCTGCCATTCCCGCTTGCGCGTAAATAGCTGTGGGAGATTTGCGCCATGATCCGGCGCTGAACCTGATCGTCGGATCGCGAGGCCCCCATGACGAATGCCCTGCACACCCTCAGCGCCATCGAGCTGCTCGCCGCCTACAGCAGCAAGGCCTTGTCGCCGGTCGAGGTGACGCGAGCCGTTTTGCAGCACATCGAGCGCTGCGAGTCGCAGGTCCACGCCACCTATGCACTCGACCCTGAAGGCGCGCTGGCCCAGGCCGAAGCCTCGCAGGCGCGCTGGCTGAAGAACGAGCCGCAGGGCGCGCTCGATGGCGTGCCGGGCACCATCAAGGAAAACATCGCCAGCCGTGGTGTTCCGATCCCACTCGGCACGGCGGCCACCGAGCTGGTGCCGGCCGAGCGCGACGCACCCCCCACTGCCCGCCTGCGCGAAGCCGGCGCGGTGATCCTCGGCAAGACCACCATGCCCGACTACGGTATGTTGTCGTCGGGCTTGTCGAGCTTTCACCCGCTCGCGCGCAACCCCTGGGACGTGAGCAAGAA
>JACMKJ010000112.1 GCA_014380155.1 Rhizobacter sp.
CGATGTCGCTGTTGAGAATGCGCTGCACCTGCATGCTCACCTCGGGTGTGAGAAAGAGCTTGTCGCCGTTGACGGGCGACGCGAACTTCACGCCCTCTTCGCTGATCTTGCGCATCTCGCCCAGGCTCCACACCTGGAAGCCGCCACTGTCGGTCAGGATGGGTTGGTTCCAAGCCTCGAAGCGGTGCAGGCCACCGAACTGCGTGAGGATGTCCAGGCCCGGGCGCAGCCACAGGTGGAAGGTGTTGCCGAGGATGATCTGCGCGCCCATCTCTTCGAGCGACGAAGGCATCACGCCTTTCACCGTGCCATAGGTGCCCACGGGCATGAACACCGGCGTTTCGACCACGCCATGGTTGAGGGTGAGGCGGCCCCGGCGGGCCTGGGCCTCGGTCTTGAGAAGTTCGAACTGCAGCATGTGTGGATTGTGGCAGCGCAGGCGGGTTGCCAAGCGGCGCGGGCGCTCGTAATATAACGCTTGTTATAACCTCCTGGAGCCGTCATGCAAGCACTCAAACTGACCCAGATTGGCAATTCGGTCGGAGTGATCCTGCCGAAGGAAGTTCTTGCCCGGCTCAAGATCGAGAAGGGCGACGTGCTGTACCTGACGGATACACCCGATGGCGTGGCGCTGACGCCTCTCGACCCGAGCTTCGAGGAACAGCTTTCGCTGGGCCGCGAATTCATGCGTGAGTTCCGCGACACCTTCCGCGCGTTGGCGAAATGAGCTGGCGCTGGATCGACAAGCGGCTGCTGATGCTGCTGCACGACGAAAGCCTGGCCGACCACGGCGGTGCATCGGGCCTGCGCGACGAAGGGCTGCTGGATTCGGCCCTCGCCCGCCCGGAAAACCTGGTCGCCTACGGTGAAACACCCGACTTGGCAGACTTGGCCGCGGCCTATGCCACTGGCTTGGCGAAGAACCACCCGTTTGTGGACGGCAACAAGCGTGCGGCGTTCCTGTCGATCGGTTTGTTCCTTGGCCTCAACGGCCACCGGCTGGTGGCTCATCAGGCCGAAGCGACCGTCGCCATGTTTTCGCTGGCTGCCGGAGACTGGCGCGAAGCCGAGCTGGCCGCCTGGATACGCGAGCACGCTCAACCGCGATAGTGCGGCCACAGGCCACCTCAGGCGTGCACGCTGCCGCCGAAGCGGTGGTCGGCCTGGCGGCGAAACTCGCTCGGGGTGATGCCCTTGATCTCGAGAAAGCGGCGGTTGAAGTTGGCCACGTTGTTGAAGCCGACTTCGTAGCAGATGTGGGTGACCTGCCGGTCTGTTTCCATCAACAGCTGGCCGGCCCGGTTGACGCGGATGCGGTTGACAAAATCGGTGAAGGTGTTGCCAGTGGCGCGGCGGAAGAAACGCGAGAAGCGGCTCTCGCTCATGCCCAGCTCGGCCGCCAGTTCGGCCGCCGACAGCGGCAGCGCAAAGTCGCGCGTGATGCGGTTGACGAGGGTGTTGACCTGGTCGGCTCCGGCGTCGTCGTCTTCGCCCTGCATGCGCACGCCCGAGAGCAGCCGGTAGTCGGTGCAGCGCGCCAGGTCGCTCAGGTACGCACAGAAGGCCGCCAGGCGCTGCAGGCCACGCGACGCCTTCACCGCGTGCCAGTGCTGCAACGCACGCTCAGACAAACCGAAGAACTCGATGCCGTTGCGTGAACGCTCCAGCAGCGCCATGGCCTCGGCCAGCTCGGGAATGCCTTCGGCCGCGCGGGCGATGGGGCCGTGCGCAAACTGGATCACCAGGTCGCGCTCGGCCACGCCGCCTTCGGGCACGTCCATCGAGATCCAGTTGTGCGGCAGCCGCGGCCCGCACAGCACCAGGTGGCCGGGCTGGAAAGGCCCGATCCAGTCGCCCACGAAAGCCTTGCCCGAGGTGGCGGTGATCAGGTGCAGTTCGTACTCGTCGTGAAAGTGCCAGCGTGCAAGCGGTGTCGGGAAGCCATGCGCAATGCAGCGCATCAATCCGGGCGCGGCCGGCGCTTCGTAACCGAGCAGGGGCGAGCGCGCGTAGTCGTTCTCCAGCTCGGGCTGGCGCTGGCGGGGCGGTGCAGGTTCACGCGCGGGCATGGGCGAATCTTTCAGGACATGACGTTGCCGCCATCCACATTCAAGGTCTGGGCCGTGATGTAGCGGGCCTCGTCGCTGGCGAGAAAGATGGCCGCACCGGCAATGTCGCTGGGCTCGCCCATGCGACCGAGCGGCACGGCCAGGCCCACGGCCTTTTTCTTCTCGCCGATGGCCAGATTTTCGTACCTTGCAAAAAGGGCATCCACGTTCGCCCACATCGGCGTGTCGACCACGCCCGGGGCAATGCCGTTGACGCGGATGCCGTGCGGCGCCATCGCCAGGGCAGCGCTCTGGGTGTAGCTGATCACGGCCGCCTTGGTGGCGCAGTAGTGCGACACCAGCGCTTCGCCGCGGCGGCCCGCTTGCGAGGCGAGGTTGATCACCGAACCCCTCACGCCGGCGTCGACCATGCCCTTGAGCACCGCCTGCATCACGAAGAACATGCCCTTCACGTTGACGGCGAACAGCCGCTCGTAGCTGGCCTCGCTGCTCTCGAGCAAGGGCGCCAGGTCGAACACGGCGGCGTTGTTGAACAGCACCTCGACCGTGCCGAAGCGCCGGTGCGCGCCGGCCATCATGGCCTCGATGGACGCGGCTTGGGTCACGTCGGCCTGCAGGTATTGCGCGCGATCGGGGTGGCGGGCGATCAGCGCGCTGGCTTCGGCGCTCGGCTGCACGCCGATGTCGGTGAGCGTGCACAGCGCCCCTTCGCCGAGAAAGCCTTCGGCCACGGCCAGGCCGATGCCGCCGGCCGCACCGGTGAGCAGTGCGTGGCGATTGTCGAGACGTGGGTTCATGTTCGTTCCTGAATGAAGTGGTTGACTCGCTGGGTGGCGCCACGCAGTGCAGCCACGAGCTTTGCATCGCCTGCGATCGGCCCCCACAGCACGGCGTCGCCAGCGAAGGCGGCCACCGCGTCGGCGGCCTCGCAGATGGCGTGGGCGGCGGCCGGGTCCATTGCCTGGTCTTGATAGGTGTAGTCGAGTTGCCCACGGTGCCAGCGCTGCAGGTAGGCCAGAAAGAGCGCCGGCAACATGGCGCTGCTGGCGACGGGTTCGCCACGCGACAGCCGCTCGCGCAGCGTGGGTGCGATGAAGCCGGGGATCTTGGAGAAGCCGTCCATGGCCACACGCTGGTTGGTGTCGCGGATGGCGGCGTTGCCGAACCGATCGAGCACCACGTCGCGGTAGGCGGCCAGGTCGATGGGGCTCGGGTGCTGCGTGGAATGCAGGCAGGGGATCACGTCGTCGGTGACGTAATCGTGCGCAAACTGGCGGATGGTGGCGTCGTGCGTGCCTTCGTGGATGTAGCTCATGCCGGCCAGCGTGCCGGCCCAGGCGATGGCGCTGTGGCTCGCGTTGAGGATGCGGATCTTGGCTTCTTCATACGGCGCGACCGAGCCCACCATCTGCACGCCCACCGACTCCCAGGCCGGGCGGCCAGCGCAGAAGCGGTCTTCGATCACCCACTGGATGAAGCTCTCGCCCATCACCGGCGCCGCGTCGGCCCAGCCGGTCGCGGCCAGCACGCGCTCGGCCACCTCGGGTGTGGGCCGCGGGGTGATGCGGTCGACCATCGCATTGGGGCAGGTGGTGTTGTCTTCGACCCAGCGGGCGAGCGCCGCGTCGCCGACCAGTGCGATGAACTGCATCAGGCCCGCGCGAGCGCGGTCGCCGTTGTGGCGCAGGTTGTCGCAGTTCAACAGCGTCACGGCACCGCCACCCTGGTGCATGCGCCGGCGCAAGATGGACGTGAGCGCGGCGTAGATCGTGCCGCCGGGCGCGCCGGCGCGGGCGGCGGCCACATCGGTGGCCAGGTCGGCAAAAGCGAGGTCGAGCCGGCCGTGGGCATCGAGGTAGTAGCCGGCTTCGGTGACGGTGAACGAGATGATGCGCGTGGCCGGGTCGGCACCCACCGCGATGAGCTCGGCCAGGTCGGGGCTGTAGGGAATCACGCGCTGAATGGCGGTGATGCGTTCAAAGTGCCGCTCGCCCGCCGGGCTGACCGTCTCCAGCGTGTAGGCGCCGCCCTGTGCCGCCAGAGCCGCCATGGTCGGCGCCATGTCGTCGCGGCTGTTGCCGCCGACGATGACCCAGCTGCGGTCACCGCGCTCGCGCAGACGATGCAGGTAGACGGCCTGGTGCGCACGGTGGAACGAGCCCAGGCCGATGTGCAGCCAGGTGTTCATGGCGCTGCTCGCTGTTCACCGGCTCCTGCACCGGCACCGGCCACGGTCTGGCCCCGGCGGTTGAAGAGGTGGAACGACGCGGGCGCGATGTCCAGCCCCACCGGGTCGCCCATGCGCAGCGCCGTGCGGGTGTTCTGCGCCGCAACGATCTGCACGCCGCCCGGCGCGCTGCCGGCCACGTTGGCGTAGATGAGCGTGTTGGAGCCCAGCGACTCGATCAGCTCGACGCGCCCCGCAAGCCGCCCTTCGCCCGCCGGCCGCACCAGCACGTTTTCGGGCCGCACGCCGACGAAGCCGTCGTGGCCGCTGCCGTCGCCCACCACCGCGCTCATGGCGGGCAGCGCCGTGGTGTCGATGATGTTCATCTGCGGCGTGCCGATGAACTGGGCCACGAACTGGTTGGCCGGGCGGTCGTACAGCTCGAGCGGCGAGCCGGTCTGCTCGATGTGGCCGTCGCGCAGCACCACCACCCGGTCGGCCAGCGTCATGGCTTCGACCTGGTCGTGCGTGACGTAGATCGTGGTCGCGCCCAGTTCGCGGTGCAGCTTGGCGATCTCCACCCGCGTCTGGCCGCGCAGGGCCGCGTCGAGGTTGGACAAGGGCTCGTCGAACAGGAACACCTTGGGCGCACGCACGATGGCGCGGCCGATGGCCACACGCTGGCGCTGGCCGCCCGACAGCTCCTTGGGTGTGCGCTGCAGGTACTGCGTGAGGTTAAGGATGCCTGCGGCGCGCTCCACCTTCTGCCTGATCACTGCCTTGTCGACGTTGGCCAGGCGCAGCGCGAACGACATGTTGTCGTACACGCTCATGTGCGGGTACAGCGCATAGCTCTGGAACACCATCGCCAGGTCGCGCTTGGACGAAGGCAGCCGGGTGATGTCGCGCCCGTCGAGCTGCAAGCTGCCGCCGTCGATCTCGGTCAGGCCGGCGATCATGCGCAGCAGCGTCGACTTGCCGCAGCCCGAGGGGCCGACGAAGACCACGAACTCGCCCTTCTCGATCTTCAGGTCGATGCCCTGGATCACGCTCACGGGGCCGTAGGTTTTGCTGACACCCTGGAGTTGCAGGTAAGACATGGTGGGGGTTTCCGCAGAGTTACTTGACGGCGCCGAAGGTGAGCCCCTGGACGAGCTGCTTCTGGCTGAACCAGCCGACCACGACGATGGGCGCGATGGCCATCAGCGACGCAGCCGACAACTTGGCCCAGAACAGGCCTTCGGGGCTGGAGTACGAGGCGATCAGCGTGGCCAGCGTGCCGGCCTTGGCCGAGCTCAGGTTGAGCGACCAGAAGGCTTCGTTCCAGCTCAGCACCAGGCACAGCAGGCCGGTGGATGCGAGGGTGCCCATCGCGAGCGGGCGGATCACGTGAAAGAACTCGCCCCACAGCGTGGCCCCGTCCATGCGCGCGGCTTCCAGAATGTCGGGCGGGATGTCCTTGAAGCCCGAATACAGCATCCACACCATGATGGGCAGGTTGGACAGCGTGAACACGATGGTCAGGGCCGTCAGCGAATCCAGCAGGCCGGCGGTCTGCGCCATCACGTAGATGGGCACCAGCGCGCCCACCGCCGGCATCATCTTGGTCGACAGCATCCACATCAGGATGTCGCGCGTGCGCTCGCTGCGAAAGAAGGCCATCGAATACGCGGCAGGCGCGGCGATCATCAGCCCGAGCAGCGTGGAGAGCACGCTCGTGATCACCGAGTTGCGGGCGAACAGCAGGTAGTCGCTGCGCAGGTTGACCTCGGCAAAACTCTCGAGCGTGGGCACGAAGAAGAGCTCGGGCGGGATCGCGATCGCCTGCTGCTCGGTCTTGAAGGCGGTGAGCACCAGCCAGATCAGCGGGAACACGATCAGCAGCGTGACCGACCAGGCGAGCAGCGTGCGCAGGGTGAGGGCGAGGTGTTTCATGCTCAGTCCAGGAGTCAATCGAGGTTCTTGCCGATCATGCGGATGAGAAACACCGCCGCGATGTTGGCCAGCACCACCGCGAACAAGGCCCCTGCCGAAGCCACGCCCACGTCGAAGTTCATCAGCGCCTGCTTGAAGATCAGGAACGCGACGTTGGTGCTTTCATTGCCCGGGCCACCGCCGGTGGTGGTGAAGATCTCGGCGAACACGCCGATCAGGAAGATCATCTCGATCATCACCACCACGGCAATCGGCCGGCGCAGGTGCGGCAGCGTGAGGAACCAGAACTTCTGCAGCGCATTCGCGCCGTCCATGCCGGCGGCTTCCATCTGGTCGCGGTCGAGCGACTGCAAGCTCGTGATGAAGATCAGGCACGCGAAGGGCAGCCATTGCCAGGCCACGATCAGGATCACCGAGAACAGCGGGTGGTCGGTGAGCCAGTCCACCGGCTCCAGGCCGAAGAAGATCGAGACCTGGGCCAGCACGCCGTAAACCGGGTTCATAATCATGTGTTTCCACAACAGCGCGTTGGCGGTGGGCATCACGAAAAACGGCGAGATCAGCAGCACCCGCACCAGACCGCGGCCGGGAAAGGCGTCGTTCACCAGCAGCGCCAGGGCAATGCCCAGCACCACGGTGATGGCGATCACCGAGCCCAGCAGAAGCAGGGTGTTCGACACCGCCGCGAAGAAGTCGGGGTCGGTGAAGAAGAACTCGAAGTTCGCCAGGCCGATGAACGCCTTCTCGCCCGGCTGCATGAGGTTGTAGCGAACGAGCGAGAAGTAGATGCTCATCAAGAGCGGCACGATCATCCAGAGGAAGAGCGTGACGATGGCCGGCGCCATCAGCATGCGGGGCAGGGTGCGGTTCATGGTCAACCGGGTTCAGGGGTGCCCTACTTGTAGTAACCCGCCTTGCGCATCTCCCGGTCAGCGGCCAGCTGCGACGCCTTCAGCGCGTTGTCGACCGAACTCTTGCCGGCCAGTGCCGAACTCATCTGCTGGCCCACCGCGAGACCGATGGCCTGGAACTCGGGAATGGCCGCGAACTGCACGCCCACGTACGGGCTCTTGGGCAAGGTGCTGTCATTCGGGTTGGCGCTGTCGATGGCCTTCTTCTCGGCCTCGGCGAACTTGGCGGCCTTCAAGAACTCGGCGTTGGCATAGGTCGACTTGCGCGTGCCGGTGGGCACCGCCGCCCAGCCCTTTTCCTTGCCCACCAGGTTGATGTATTCCTTGGACGTGGCCCAGGCAATGAACTTCTGCGACGCCTCGGCGTTCTTGGTGCCGGCGGGGATGGCCAGCGCCCAGGCCCACAGCCAGTTCGCGCCCTTGGTGGTGGCGGTGTACGGGCCTTGTGCGAAAGCCACCTTGTCGGCCACCTTGCTCTGCTTCGGGTCGGTGATGAAAGACGCCGCGATGGTGGCGTCGACCCACATGCCGCACTTGCCTTCGTTGTAGAGCGCCAGGATCTCGTTGAAGCTGTTCGAGGCCGAGCCTGGGGGGCCGTACTTCTTCAGCAGGTCCACGTAGAAAGTGACCGCGTCTTTCCAGGGCTTGCTTTCGAGTTGCGGCTTCCAGCCCATGTCGAACCACTGGCCGCCGAAGCTGTTGACCATGGTGGACAGGAAGGCCATGTTGTCGCCCCAGCCCGGCTTGCCGCGCAGGCAGATGCCGTACACGCCGGCCTTCGGGTCGTGGATCTTGGCGGCTGCGTCGCGCACATCGTTCCAGGTCGGCCGCTCGGCGAAGGTGATGCCGGCTTTGTCGGTGAGGTCCTTGCGGTACATCAGCATCGAGCTTTCGCCGTAGAAGGGCGCGGCGTACAGCTTGCCCTCCACCGACAGGCCGTTGCGCATGGCCGGCAACAGGTCGTCGACGTCATAGGCAGGCGTGGTCTTGATCTCGTTGAGCCAGCCCTTCTTGCCCCAGATCGGCGTTTCGTACATGCCGATGGTCATCACATCGAACTGCCCGCCCTTGGTGGCGATGTCGGTGGTCACGCGCTGGCGCAGCACGCCTTCTTCCAGCGTGACCCACTTGACCTTGATGTCCGGGTTGGCCTTCTCGAAATGCGGCGTGAGCTTCTGCATTTCGATCATGTGGCCGTTGTTGACAGTGGCCACCACGATCTCGGTGGCGGCCTGGGTACCGGCCACCATGCCCGTGAGCAGGGCCAGGGCCAGTGTGATCTTGAGCTTCATTCGGTTGTCTCCTCGAAGCGGTGTGTTTGATGGTTCGACGTGTTTTCAGCGTGGCGCCGCAAGCTGCTGGCGACGGGAGGAACGATAGGTTTTGCGCGCTGGCAGCGCACGTACAGCACGCGCACGTTTCGATACTCAGTTGCATCGAAGTGTCGGTGTTTTCCCGTGTTCTCCGTAAGTGCGTATCGGAATCACGTCCCGATTCGCCAACCCGGTGGTGCACTTGCACCATACTTTTGCGCGTGGGCTCACAGCGGCGTCGGCGCGGCGCGCGGGTCGGTGGCCCCCTCCAACCGCTTGAAGGAATGAAGCATGTTCGTTGTCTGTGGTGAGTCGCTTTTCGACGTGTTTGCAAGCGGGGACACGGCCACCGGCATGGCGCTGGATGCACGCGTGGGAGGCTCGCCATTCAACGTGGCCGTGGGGCTGGCGCGCATGGCGCAGCCCGTGTGCCTGCTGACCCAGATCTCGCGCGGTTTCCTGGGCGAGCGCCTGATGGCCGCACTGCAGGCCGAAGGCGTGAACACGGCAACGGTGCAGCGCAGCGAGGCGCCCACCACGCTGAGCCTGATCGGCCTCGACGCGCGAGGCGTCCCGTCGTATTCGTTCTATGGCGAAGGCTGCGCCGACGGGCTGCTCACGCGCGACGCGCTGGACCTCATGCCGCAGGGTGTGCGGGCCATCAACTTCGGCTCGTATGCCACGGTGACCGGGGAGACGGCCACCACACAACGCGCCTTGGTCGAACGCGAGCACACGCGCACGCTGATCGCCTACGACCCCAACATCCGCCTCAACGTCGAACCCGAGCTGGCAGTGTGGCGCGAGCAGATCCGGTGGATGCTGCCGCGCACCCATCTGCTCAAGGTCAGCGATGAAGACCTCGCGCTCGTGCACCCCGGCATGCCGCTGCAGGCTTTTGCCGCCGAGGCGCTGGCTCAGGGTGTGGCCTGGGTCGTGGTCACGCGTGGCAGCCAGGGGGCCGTGGCCTGGACAGCCCGCGGCCATGTCGAAGCGCCGTCCACCCCAGTGGAGGTGATCGACACCGTCGGTGCGGGCGACACCTTCCAGGCCGCCCTGTTGACCTGGCTGGCCGAGAACGATGGTTTGTCTGCAGATGCGCTGGCCGCGTTTGCGCTCGATGACCTGCAACGCGCCCTGGGCTTTGCGGCGCAGGCCGCCGCCATCACCTGCTCACGCCGTGGCGCCGATCTGCCAAGGCGTGCGGAGTTGCCGCAGGCACGTTGAGCAACGCCGTATCAAGCGCCGGTTTTTCGCACCAGCAGCATCGCGTCGCCGTAGCTGAAGAAGCGGTAACGCTGCGCGATGGCGTGCCGGTACAAGGCCATCACCGGCTCGTAGCCGGCAAAGGCACTCACCAGCATCAGCAGCGTGCTCTTGGGCAAATGGAAGTTGGTGACGAGCACATCGACCACGCGAAACTGAAAGCCGGGGGTGATGAAGATGTCGGTGTCGCGGCTGCCGGCTTGCAAGACCCCGCCGCGCGCGGCCGATTCGAGCGCACGCAGCGTGGTGGTGCCCACCGACACCACCCGGCCACCGGCTGCGTGGGTCGCGGCGATCGCGTCCACCGTGGCCTGTGGCACCTCGAACCACTCGCTGTGCATCTTGTGCTCGGCCAGGTTGTCGCTGCGCACCGGCTGGAAGGTGCCAGCCCCCACGTGCAGCGTGACGCTCGCACTGCCGACGCCGCGCTCGCGCAGGGCGGCCAGCACACCCTCGTCGAAATGCAGCGCTGCGGTGGGCGCTGCAGCAGCGCCGGGCTTGGCGGCGAACACGGTCTGGTAGCGGCGTTCGTCGACGGCATCGTCGGCGTGCGTGATGTAGGGCGGCAGTGGCACATGGCCGTGCGCCTCGATCAGCGCAAACGGCTCGCTCGGGAAGCGCAGGTGAAAGAGCGAGTTCTCCGGGCCACCGCGGCCGAGCATCTCGGCGTCGAAGCTCTTGTCGCCATGAGCGAAGCGGATCACCGCACCGGGCTTGGGCGATTTGCTCGCGCGCAGGTGCAGCATCACCTCGTGGTTCGGAAGCACCCGCTCGACCAGTGCCTCGACCGAGCCGCCGGTGGCCTTGGCGCCGAGCAGGCGCGCCTTGATCACCCGCGTGTCGTTGAACACCAGCAGGTCGCCCGCGCGCAGCAACGAGGGCAGCTCGCGAAAGATGCGGTCGACGGGTGGCGTGCTGCTGCCGTCGAGCAGCCGCGAGGCACTGCGTTCGGGCGCGGGGTGCTGAGCGATGAGTTCGGGCGGGAGAACAAAATCGAAGTCGGCGAGGGTGTGCATTCGGATCAGGGGCGGGATGCCGTGTGTGCTGCGATTTTCTCTTCCGGCGAAAGCAGAAATGCCCGCACGAGCGGGCATTTCTGAGGAGGCTGCCGATTCAGTGGATCGGCAAGGCACCGGTTTACTTCACGGCAGCTCGAAACTGCGGGTCGTCCAGCAGCTTGGTGACAAGCTGCCGATGCAAGGTCGTGTATTCGTTGACGGCTCGCGGAATGGCCACGGCACCGACAAACGAAGACTCCCATTTGGCTTCCGTGCGCAGCTCCTTGTCGAAGACCACCTTGCCGGCCTTGACCACCATGAACCTCGCACCCAAGGCGCCCTTGCCCTCGCCGATGGCGGCGTCCAGCATGCTGTCGGTCAGCTCACCGCGAATGACCGTGGTGGAGGCCGGATCGAGCAGGCCCGCTGCCTTCAGCTCCGCGCTCAATGTCTCTTTGAGGTACTTGGCAAACGACTGCTCAAAGGGCGAAGACAGCGTGTTGCTGCGGATGCTCACGCCCGCATCCATCTCGGCCGGCTTGCCCTTGGCCAAGGTGAATTCGCCGACGGCCGAAGGCGCCAGGCCGCTGGCCTTGGCCTTCTGGATGTTGTCCACCGAGGCCACGGGAGCCCCCAGCTTCATCTGGGCGCAGCCGGTCATCAGTGCGGCGGCAGCCAGCAGGGGCATCAGGGCCCAGCGAATGGAATGTGAATGGCGCATGTCTGTTTCTCCTCGGGTTATTTGAAGGTGGCGTCGTTCGACAAGTCGTTCAGCGTGTTGCTGACGATCTCGCGCGTCATGGTGCGCACCGCGGCTTCGATGTTTTCAGCCTTGGTTGCCTTTTCAGGTGTGGCCGTGGCGCCCATGGTGGTGTGGATCGCGTGGCGGGCCACCTTGGTGATCGGCTCTGCCGGGCCACCGTTCAGATACTTCACGGTGCACACATAGCCATCAGACACCGTCGATCCGGCGAGGCCGAAAGTCAGCCCGGTCATGAACCCCTTGGAGAAGGCATCGTCGGTGAGGGGCACGTTGTTGAGGGTGATGCTCAGCAGGGCGCCGCCTGGCACGGCCTTGTCGTCCACCACGGAGAAGAGGCCCGAAGCCTTCACCTGCTCACCCACCTGTACCTTGAGATAGTCGGTGGCCCGGGTGTTGATCACGCCCTTGCTCTGGAATTCAAACAGCAATTGCACGGGCTTGGCCTGTGCAGGCTTCTTGTACTGGGCCGCGGCCACTTCCTTGGTGGAAGCGTCGAGGTAATGGCTTGCACAGCCGCTGAACACGCCAACGGCGGCGACAGCGACAAGAATGCGGGCAAAACGCATCCAACCGGCCACAGGGGCCGAGGGTCTGGGCAACATTGGAACTCCTCCGGTTTGCTGTTATGAATACGCCGGCTCAGGGACCGGCGCGCCATACTAGCGCACCCTTTTTTTCGCTTCCTGCGCCAGACCTGTGCCCGTGGCAGAAACTGCAAAAAATTCCTCAGCCCGCGGCGACAAGTCGGCGCCCCAGCGTGCGATGGAGAAGCTGGGCCTGGTGCGCGACATCGACCTCGCGCTGCACATCCCGCTGCGCTACGAAGACGAGACGCGCATCACGCCGATCAGCGACTTGCGCGACGGCGACACGGCGCAGGTGGAAGGCGTGGTGAGCGACTGCCAGATCCTGTTTCGCCCACGGCGACAACTGGTGGTGAAGCTCGACGACGGCAGCGACGAGCTCTTTCTGCGCTTTCTCAACTTCTACCCCAACCACCAGAAAACACTCGCGGCCGGCAAGCGTGTGCGTGTGCGCGGCGAAGCGCGTGGCGGCTTTTTCGGGCTGGAGATGGTGCACCCGAGTTTCAAGGGTGTGGACGCCGAAACACCGCTCGCCACCGCGCTGACGCCGGTGTATCCGACCAGCGCCACGCTGCCGCAAGCCTATCTGCGCAAGGCCGTGGCCTCGGGCCTGCACCGTGCCGATTTGGCCGAGCTGATCCCGCCCGAGCTGTTGCCTCGTGGCTCCTGGAACCTGCGTGATTCGCTGCGTTTCTTGCACCACCCCACACCCGACGTCAGCCTGGGCGAGCTCGAAGACAAGACCCACCCGGCCTGGCAGCGGCTCAAGTTCGAAGAGCTGCTGGCGCAACAGCTTTCGCAGCTGCAGGCGAAGAACGAACGTGCCTTGCAGCGTGCCCCGCGCTTCACCGTGCGCACGGGCGGCCTGCAAGAAAAGCTGCTCGCTGCCCTGCCCTTCAGCCTGACGGCCGCACAGCGCCGCGTGGTCGAAGAGATCGCGCTCGACCTGCAGCGCGAGGTGCCGATGCACCGCCTGCTGCAAGGCGACGTAGGCTCGGGCAAGACGGTGGTGGCAGCGCTCGCCGCAGCGATTGCGATGAATGAAGGCTGGCAATGCGCACTGATGGCGCCGACCGAAATCCTCGCCGAGCAGCACTTTCGCAAGCTGGTGCAGTGGCTGGAGCCGCTCGGCATCCAGACCGCCTGGCTCACCGGCAGCCGCAAGGGCAAGAAACGCGCAGAGATGCTGGTGCGTGTGGCCTCGGGCGAAGCGGCACTGGTGGTGGGCACGCATGCCGTGATCCAGAGCGAGGTGCAGTTTGCGAAGCTGGGCCTGGCGATCATCGACGAGCAACACCGCTTCGGTGTGGCACAACGCCTGGCCTTGCGCGACAAGCTGGAGCAACAGTCGCTGGAGCCGCACCTGCTGATGATGAGCGCCACGCCAATCCCGCGCACACTCGCGATGACGCTTTTTGCCGACCTCGACGTGAGCACCATCGACGAGCTGCCTCCCGGCCGCACACCCATCGTCACCAAGGTGTTCAGCGACAACAAACGCGAGGGCGTGATCCGCACCATCGCCGCTGAAGTGGCGCAGGGCAAGCAGGTCTACTGGGTCTGCCCGCTGATCGAAGAGAGCGAAAAGCTCGACCTGCAAAACGCCACCGCCACCCACGAACAGCTCAGCGCCGCGCTGCCGGGCCACAGCGTGGGCCTCCTGCACGGCCGCATGAATGCCACCGACAAAGCGGCGGTGATGGCGCAGTTCACGGCAGGGCAGATGCAGGTGCTCGTCAGCACCACGGTGATCGAGGTCGGTGTGGACGTGCCCAACGCCAGCCTGATGGTGATCGAACACGCCGAGCGCTTCGGCCTCTCACAACTGCACCAGCTGCGTGGCCGGGTGGGCCGCGGCTCGGTGGCGAGTGTGTGTGTGCTGCTCTACACCTCGCCGCTGTCGGACACCGGCAAGTCGCGCCTCAAGGCCATGGCCGAGAGCAACGATGGCTTCGAGATCTCCCGCCGCGACCTGGAGATTCGCGGCCCGGGTGAGTTTCTCGGCGCGCGCCAGTCGGGCGCGCCGCTGCTGCGTTTTGCCGACCTCACACTCGACGAGCGTCTGGTGCATGTGGCGCGGCAGGCCGCCTCGCAGCTGCTCGCCAGCGAGCCGCGTGTCGCCGATCAACACGTGGCGCGCTGGCTGGGCAGCAAGGCGGAGTTCCTGAAGGCCTGAGCGCCGGCGGTGTGACGTTCGTCCTTAGGCAGCCCGCCCGCACTCGGCTAGATTGGCGCGTTGTTGGTAACACCCCGTTGGGAGACTCTCCATGAACCTGATCCAGCGTGTGCAAGACATCTTGCTCAGACCCATCCCCACCTGGCCGGTGATCGAGCAGGAGGCGACCGACGTGGCCGGCCTCTACAAGAACTACCTGATCTACCTGGCCGCGATCCCGGCGCTGGCTGGCTTCATCGGCATGACGTTCATCGGCGTGGGCGGCTTCGGCACGACCATCCGCATGCCCTTCATGTGGGGCCTCACCCAGCTGGTGGTGGGCTACGTGCTCTCGCTGGCGATGGTGTTCGTGCTGGCGCTGATCGTCGACGCGCTCGCACCCACCTTCAAGGGCAGCAAGAACCAGCTCAACGCCTTCAAGCTGGTGGCCTACGGCGCCACGGCCGGCTTCGTGGGCGGCGTCTTCAGCCTGATCCCGTCGCTCGGCGTGTTGGGCCTGCTGGCGGCGCTGTACTCGATCTACCTCGTCTACACCGGTCTGCCGGTGCTGATGAAGTGCCCGCAAGACAAGGCCGTGGCCTACACGGCGGTGGTGGTGGTGTCCGGCATCGTCGCGGGCTTCGTGATGGGGGCCCTCATGACCGCACTGACCCCGATGCGCGGCTTCGGGCAGATGGGCGGCATGGGCGGTGGCAGCGACGTGACCGTCACCACCCCGCGCGGTGAAGTGAAGATCGACACCTCGAAGATGGAGGCCATGGCCAAGAAGCTCGAAGAGGCACAGAAGACGGGTGACCCTGCCGCCACCGGCAAGGCACTGTCTGAGGCGATGGGTGCGATGGCGGGTGTGAGCGGCGAGCCGATCGCGCCGCAAGAGCTGAAGGCCTTGTTGCCCGAGCGCCTGGGTGAGCTCGAGCGTGATTCGATCGAGGCCCAGGGCAACCAGGTCGTGGGCATGGCGGGCTCGTCGGCCAAGGCCAGTTATGCGGCGGGCAGCCAGCGCGTCAGGCTGTCGGTCACCGACATTGGCGGCATGGCAGGCATGGCGGCGCTCGCAGGCTGGGCCAGCTCCACCCTCGACCGGGAAACCCCCGACAGGGTGGAGAAGGTCTACCAACAAGGCAAGCGCACGGTGCGCGAGCGCTACCGCAAAGACGGCAGCCAAGGCGAGTACACCGTGATCCTCGCCAACGGCGTGGTGGTCGAGGCCGACGGTCGGCGGGTCGAAATGCCTGCCCTGAAAAACATCGTCGAAGGGCTCGATCTGGCCAAGCTCGAAGCGATGAAGCGGCCGGCCAAGTCTTAAGAGCCGAAGTGCATCTGGTACTTGGCGCCGTCTGAAAACTGGCACGCGCCCGTGCCCATGGTCGGCCCAGTGATCAGGTACTCGCACTGCGCGTTGACGCCCTTCGGGCCGAAGGCGTTGGCAATGCCGCGCCGGCCGCTGAAGCTGCGCTGGTTCAGGCCCAGCACCTCGTTGTAGATGCGTCCAAAGGCGGCGTAACTCGCGTCCACGCGTGTGGCCTCGCCTTGCAGCGTGTCGCCCAGGTAGCTGAGCGTGAAACTCCCGCGGCCGGTGTGGTTGTCGACCACCGTGGCGGTGATCAAGCCACCCTTGTTGGCCTGCGGGTTAAGCGGGTACAGGCGCGCACTCATCACGCTGGGTTGCGGCGGGCCAGGAGGCGCCGGGGGCGTGATCACGGTGACACTGCCGCCGGGTCGGGCACCCTGCCCCTCTGGGTGAATCGGGTACCCCTGGCCGGTGCGGGGGTCGATGGGCACCACGTAACAGGCCGACAAGGTGCTGGCCAGCAGCGCGGCCAGGGCGAAACGGGTGGTGAAAACAGCGCGCGAACGCGGTTGACTCATACAAGGCTTTCGATGCACGGCACATGCCGAGCCGGGAGAATCGGCCCCGCCGTGCCGGCCGGCAAGCGCCGAGCCTCGCGGTATCACAAGGTGATGCCGCCGGGCGCATGACGCGAGACGGCGGCTGGGCTATTCTGCAGGCCATGACACTGACCGAGTTGCGCTACATCGTCGCGGTCGCCCGCGAAAAACACTTTGGTCGCGCGGCTGAGGCCTGCTTCGTGTCGCAACCCACGCTCAGCGTGGCCATCAAGAAGCTCGAAGAAGAACTCGACGTCAAACTCTTCGAGCGCGGTGCCAACGAAGTGAGCGTCACGCCGCTGGGCGAAGAGATCGTGCGCCAGGCGCAGTCGGTCATCGAGCAGGCCGCCAACATCAAAGAGATCGCCAAGCGTGGCAAAGACCCGGTGTCGGGCCCGCTGCGCCTGGGCGTGATCTACACCATCGGCCCTTACCTGCTGCCCGACCTGGTGAAGCAGTGCATCGAGCGTGTGCCTCAGATGCCGCTGATGCTGCAGGAGAATTTCACCGTCAAGCTCTTGGAGATGCTGCGCACCGGCGAGCTCGACTGCGCCATCATCGCCGAGCCCTTCCCCGACACCGGCCTCGCGGTAGCGCCGCTCTACGACGAGCCCTTCATGGTGGCCGTGCCCACCAGCCACCCACTCGCCAAGCGCAAGAACATCAGCGCCGAAGAGCTGAAGAAAGAGACCATGCTGCTGCTCGGCACCGGCCACTGTTTTCGCGACCACGTGCTGGAGGTGTGCCCCGAGTACGCGCGCTTCTCGAGCGATGCCGAAGGCATACGCAAGAGCTTTGAGGGCTCGTCGCTGGAGACCATCAAGTACATGGTGGCCTCGGGCATGGGCGTGACGGTGGTGCCGCAGCTGAGTGTGCCCAAAGACCAGCAGGCGCACGTGCGCTACGTGCCCTTCACCGAGCCGGTGCCCACACGCCGTGTGGTGCTGGCGTGGCGGCGTACCTTCACCCGCTACGAGGCGATCGCTGCCTTGCGCAACGCCATTTACGCGTGCCCGCTGGAAGGCGTGCACCGAGTCTCTTGAACCCGACCCGCAGAGGAAGAACCCCATGGCCAAAAAACCAAAACCCGTCGTTGCCGCCAGCGGCATGCAGATCAACATCGGCATCAGCGAAAAAGACCGCGGCGCGATCACCGGCGGCTTGAGCCGCTTGCTCGCCGACACCTACACGCTCTACCTCACCACCCACAACTTCCACTGGAACGTGACGGGGCCGATGTTCAACACGCTGCACCAGATGTTCATGGTGCAGTACACCGAGTTGTGGACCGCGGTCGACCCCATCGCCGAGCGCATCCGCTCGCTGGGCCACGCGGCGCCGGGCTCGTATGCGCAGTTCGGCGCGCTCGCGTCGATCAAGGACGCACCCACCACGCCGCCCAAGGCGCTTGAGATGGTGCGCATCCTCGTCGATGGCCACGAAGCCGTCGCGCGCACCGCGCGCAGCATCTTCCCGCTGGCCGACAAGGCCGGTGACGAACCCACCGCCGACCTGCTCACTCAGCGCCTCACCGTGCACGAGCAAACGGCGTGGATGCTGCGCAGCCTGCTGGAGGCCTGATGGACGCCGCCCCGACCAGGGTGGCCATCGTCACCTTCGACGGCTTCAACGAGCTCGACTCGTTCATTGCGCTCGGCCTGCTGAACCGCCTGCGCCCGCAGGGCTTCACGGCCGAGATCACCGGCCCCGGCACGCACCTCACCTCGATGAACGGTGTGAGCGTGGAAGTACAGCGCCCGCTGGAGTGGGCCAACGAAGCCGAGGTGGTGCTCTTCGGCAGCGGCATCTACACCCGCGCCATCGCCGAGAACTCAAGCTTGATGGATCGACTCACACTCGACCCGTTGCGCCAGCTGATCGGTGCGCAGTGTTCGGGCACGCTGCTGCTCGCTCGCCTGGGCCTCATCGGCAACATGCCCGCCTGCACCGACAGCACCACCAAGCCCTGGGTGGTGCAAGCCGGCGTGCGCGTCGTCGACGAACCGTTCCACGCGCGCGGCCCGGTCGCGACAGCAGGCGGCTGCATGGCCTCGCAGTACCTCGCCACCTGGGTGATGCTCAAACGCGCCGGGCTGCAAGCCACCGAGCAGGCGCTGCATTACGTGGCGCCGGTGGGTGAGAAAGACGAGTACGTGAAGAAGCTCGTCGGTGTGGTGCAGGCTTTCATCGCCGAATAGCGCACCCCTAGAACCCGCAGTGCCCCCTAAGTCGAACGCTGACCTTTTGCGAGTGGCTGCCTAGACTGCCTCGCATGCCCCGGCGCGAGCCGGGCATGCAAAAGCACAAGCCACAAGGAGGTCACCCATGAGAGTCTTCGCGCGCGGGACACTCGCCCTGCTGTCAGCGTCGGTGTTGGCGCTGAGCTGCGCCACCGCGCAGGTCACCAAGCAGCCGATCACGTTCACACCTTTGCCAGCGGGCATCAACCCGCTGGACCCGAAGCTGACACCCGTCCTGCGCGACGAGGTGCGGCGCTTCGACATCGTGAACCAACTCGACTTCCTGGACCGTGATGTTGTCAAGCGCGTGTGCCTGCCCTCACCACCCACCTCGGCGGCCGACATCGACCCTCACCGCTCTTTGATCGTGCACGACCGCGCCACGCTGGAGGCAGCCGACTTTTCGTTGAAACGCACCATGGACCAACTTGCGTCGCAAGTGTCTGCGTTGGTACCGGGCACCACCGGAGCTTCGATCTTTCGGCAATTCTGGGACGCCCACAACCCGGCCGCGCAAGCACTGACAACAGGGCCGCGCTGCAGCGACAACGCGGGCAGCTTGAACGGCTTCCCGCACGCATGCCGGCCGCGCTCGCCCGAAGAAGGCGGAGAAGCCGAAGGCACAGATGCCCAGATCAACGCGCGCATGACTGGAAGCGTCGGAACACAGACCTACATCCCCCTCGCGCTCGTGAACCGGGTCGACCTGGCCCACGAGGGCTGGCGCAACTGCGGGGAGTACCGGTTGATCTACGGCAAGCAGATCTTTTCCGGCGGAGTCCCCAGCCGCAACCTGATCATTTTCGAAGGTGTCTTGCCCAACCCCACACCCGGCTGCCGCAGCGGGTGCCGGCCGGTGATGCAGATGTGGAAGTCCTTGTCGGCCATGACGTCACCAGCCGACCGAGCCGCCAAGCTGGAGGAGTTCTTCTACACCGGCCTGCCGGGCTTTCGCCCGGTGGTGCATGTCGACCACTACAGCGCCAAGGGCGTGACGGGGGCCTACGGCGCCTCCGGCAGCGGCCAGATCCGCAGCAACCTGTTCCGCTTCTTTGCCACCGGCAGCCGCTGGGTGCTCAAGGAATCCAAGACCGTGCTCGACTGCGGCAGCTCGCCGTGCAAGTTTGAGGTGGCGCCCATTCCGGTGAAGGTGAACCCCTGGGGCGAACTGTGGAACGAAGACCTGGCCAACGCGCCGGCGCATCCGTTCCAGGCACGCGCCCTGGCCTTCCAAGACAACACGGTGGCGCAGACTGGGTCGCTCGGTCATGCGGAGTTGATGCGGTTCGGCTATTCGGTATCACTGCCCCACGGCGCACCGCAGAGTTTTTCGCAGGCACCGGCCACTTTCCCGGAAACCTCGCCTTCGTCGGAGGGGCCGTTTGCGGTGTGGACCGACCAGTACCGCACCCAGTTCAACAACGCCACCGGGCCGGTCAATGTGTTTCGAAGCAACCTCGTGGCGGGTGCCGCGGTGCATGGCCTCACGTCCACCCAGCTGCTCAACCGCGCCGTGGCGCAGAGCTGCGCGGGTTGCCACCAACCCAGCAACTTCGGCTTGCTGGCGCCCAACAGCATCGGCCCGAGCACCACGCCCGGCGGCGCGGTCGTGACGAGCTGGCCCGACTCGCTCAACTCGTTCGTGCATGTCGAAACCTTTCCGGCGCCGCTGCCGGAATTGAGCGGCGCCGCGTTCCCGAGCAATCAAGGCCACGCCCTCTCACCCGCGTTGCACGACGTGTTCTTGCCCGATCGCCGCAACTTCCTGGTCAACCAGCTGAACGCCATCACCTGCCCTTGCACACACCGGTTCTTGCCAATGCCGGCGGCGGCGCGCGACGTGGCGATGGCGCGCCAGGAGGCAGTGCTCGACAGCTTCGTGTCTCAAGCCACGCAGTGGCAGGGCCTGCTCGCTGAACGACTGGCCAGAACCAGAAGCCTGCCCTTGGAAGAATCGTTGAAGCTGGATGCGCAGCGCGCATCCATCAGTACCCAGCAAGAACGTGCGTTGTCGAAGCTGCGCTCGGACCTGAGCCTGCCCTCCACCACCACCAGCCCGCGCCCTCAGCCGCTGACACTCGGGGCCGCCAGGCAGGCCGCAGGGAAGCTCGAACTGGAGCGAGACCAGCGTCAGAGAGAACTGATGGGTATCCTGGAGCAAGAGCCCGCACGCCGCACGACCACGGGGTCGTTCAGGGTGCACTGAACGGCGGCGCCGGCGGCTACTCGGTCGTCGGCGTCACCGACCAGCGGCGCTGCACTTCGCCCGCGCCGTTGACGCTTTCGAGGTGCACGCCAAAGCCCCACAGTCGTGCC
Organism: Rhizobacter sp.; assembly: GCA_014380155.1. Lineage (GTDB taxonomy): Bacteria > Pseudomonadota > Gammaproteobacteria > Burkholderiales > Burkholderiaceae_C > Rhizobacter. The sequence goes on from JACMKJ010000112.1 coordinate 20,629, forward strand.
ACGTGTTTCAGCACCTCATTGGCTCCATCGTGCAATGGCCGGTCGTTGTGCTGCGCATGGCGCAGCGTCAATGAGCGGTCACCACGCAGGTTGACACTCCACACCTGAATGTTGGGCTCGCGCGCACTCAGGTCGTATTGGTGTGACAAGGCCTCGCGCACACGGCGATAGCCGCTGTCGTCGTGGATGGCCGAGACCTCCAGCTCCTCGTCTTTCTCGTCGTCGAGGATGGAGAAGAAGCGGAACTCGCGCATCAGGTTGGGCGACAGGTACTGGCCGACGAAGCTCTCGTCCTTGAAGTTGCGCATCGCGTGGTCGATGGTTTCCAGCCAGTCCTTGCCGGCGATGTCGGGGAACCAGAGGCGGTCTTCGTCGGTCGGGTTTTCACAGATGCGCTTGATGTCGGTGTACATCGCAAAACCCAGCGCATACGGGTTGATGCCGCTGTAGCCACGGTCGCCCACACGCGGCTGGTAGACCACGTTGGTGTGCGACTTGAGCCACTCGATCATCATGCCGTCGGTCAGATAGCCGTCGTCGTACATGGTGTTGAGCAGCTTGTGGTGCCAGAAGGTGGCCCAGCCTTCGTTCATCACCTGCGTCTGGCGCTGCGGGTAGAAATACTGCGCGACCTTGCGCACGATGCGCACGATCTCGCGCTGCCAGGGCTCGAGCAGCGGCGCGTTCTTCTCGATGAAGTACAGCAGGTTCTC
>JACMKJ010000113.1 GCA_014380155.1 Rhizobacter sp.
CGATGACCAGAAGGGCGCGCTCAACAACATCACGCCCACCAACACGCTGGAAGCCACCAAGCTCGTCAAGCGCGGCAAGGCCATCCGCATGGGCATCGAGACCAACAGCAAGACGCCGGCGTTTCCGCCGCGCACCTTCTCGGTCACGATCCTGACGCCGGGGCAGGAGTACGGCGGCACGCTGGGCGAGACCAAGACCAACTACAACGACGACATCATCATGGGCTGGGTGGGCATCGGCTCGCAGCTCGACGGCCTGGGCCACATCGGCATCGACGGCATGTACTACAACTGCCTCAAGGGCAGCGAGATCGTCAGCGCCGGTGGCTTGAAGAAGCTGGGCATCGAACACGTGCCGGCCATTGCCACACGCGGCGTCATCCTCGACATGGTGGGCCTGACCGGCAAGGACCCGGTGCCCGAAGGCACGGCCTTCAACCGCAAGGAGATCGAGGCGGCCCTGAAGCGCCAGAACATCAAGTCGATCAACAAGGGCGACGTGGTGATCTTCTACACCGGCTGGACCAAGCTGATCGGCAAGGACGACAAACGCTACGGCTCGGTCGAACCCGGCCTGGGTGTCGACGGCGCGAACTACCTGGCCTCGCTCAACGTGGCCATGGTCGGTGCCGACACCTGGGGGCTGGAAGTGCTGCCCTTCGAAAACGCGAAACACGTCTTCAACGTGCACCAGATCCTGCTGGCGATCAACGGCATCTACATCCTGGAGAACGTCAACGCCGAAGAAGCCGTGAAAGACGGCGTCTACGAAGGCCTGTTCACGCTCGGCCCCTCGCGCGTGACCGGCGCGGTGCAGGCGATCGTCAACCCGATCTTCGTGTACTGAGCCAACCGTGGCGCGCAGGGTTCTGCGCGCCCGGTGCGCTTCAGCGGAACTGCATCGAGTTCAGGCCAAAGATGCCGATCAGGCCCACGGCAATCAGGTAGATCGCCACGATGTAGTTCAGGAGCTTGGGCATGACGAGGATCAGGATGCCGGCGATCAGCGAAATCAACGGGGTGAGGCTCAATTGGATGTTCATGGGGTGTGTCTCGAGTGGATGCAACGGCCCATCGTAAGCGAGCCCCCGACCGTCACTTCCGATGGCGCATACTGCTCCATCGTCACCACACCGCTCGCCATGGCCGCAACCAAGACTTTCCGGCATCAGGACTACGAGCTGATCTGCAGCGCCAAGGTCATCGACAGTGGCAAGTTCGTGCCCACGCTCGTCGTGTCCAAACAGGTCTGGCCAACCCGCCCCCGCGTGATTGCGGTGCAAAAGGCCGACTACGAGAGCGAAGAGGTTGCGATCGATGCCGCGTACACCCAAGGCGTCGAGTGGGTTCAGAACTTCGGCTGAGCCCACTCAACGCGCCTTCGGGCTGGTGACGATGCCTTGCGTTGCCGCCCACGACGAGATGTCGTCGCGCCGGATCGCCGCCGCCATCAGCCCCGGGAAGGCGTCGGGCGTGCACGCGAATGACGGCACACCCAGGGCCGCCAGCTTGGCCGCCAGCGCGTGGTCGTAGGCCGGCGCGCCCTCGTCGCTCAAGGCCAGCAGCGTGATGAACTGCACCCCGCTGTCGACCAGCTCCATGGCGCGGCGCAACAGGTTGGCCTCGACGCCGCCCTCGTACAGGTCGGAGATCAACACGAAGATGGTGTTGCGCGGCTCGCGGATGATCGACTGGCAGTAGCCCACCGCGCCGTTGATGTCGGTGCCACCGCCGAGCTGCACGCCGAACAGCAGCTCCACCGGGTCGTCGAGCTGCTCGGTGAGGTCGACCACCGCGGTGTCGAACACCACCAGCTTGGTCGCCACCGCCGGCAGCGTGGCCATCACCGCACCGAAGATGCTGGCGTAGACCACCGAGTTGGCCATCGAGCCGCTCTGGTCGATGCACAACACCACCTCGCGCTGCGGGCGGCGCGCCTTGCGGCCGTATCCCAGCAGCGTCTCGGGCACCACGGTGCGGTACTCGGGTTGCCAGTGCTTGAGGTTGGCGCGGATGGTGCGGTGCCAATCGATCTCTGAATGACGCGGCCGGCGGTTGCGCTGGCTGCGGTCGAGTGCGCCGCTGATGGCCGAGCGCAGCGGCTCTTCCAGGCGCTTCATCAGCTCGTCGACCACCGCGCGCACCACCATGCGCGCCGTCTCCTTGGTGCCGGCGGGGATCACGCGCGACAAGGCCATCAGGTTGGCCACCAGGTGCACGTCGGGCTGCACGCTTTTCAGCATCTCGGGCTGCAGCAGCATGTCGCGCATGTTCAGGCGCTCCAGTGCGTCGCGCTGCATCACCTGCACCACCGAGCTTGGAAAGTACTTGCGGATGTCGCCCAGCCAGCGCGCCACGCTGGGCGCCGAGCCACCCCGCCCACCACGCCGGTCTTTCGATTGCAGGCCGCCCGGGCCTTGCGCTTCGTAGAGCGCGGCGAGCGCCTGGTCCATCTCGGCGGCCGGGCCGCCCAGCACACCGCAGGAGACTTCGGCTTCGCTGCCGATCACCAGGCGCCAGCGGCGCAGGCGTTCTTCGTCGGCACTCATGCACTCACTCCCAACAATTGGCGCAACAAGGGCAGCGGCAGCACGGCGCGCGCTTCATCCCAGGAAGCCGCAGCCAGCGGCGCGGCGGCCACCTGCACGCCCTGGCTCGCACGCTGGCCGAGATCGCGCCGCTCGCCCGGCTCGAAGGCCGAGAAGGTGCGGCGCACCAGCGGCAGCACGCGCACAAAATGTTCTTCGCTCAAGCCGGCCAACCAGTCGTCGACCAGCCGCCACACACCGGCGTCGTGCAGCAGCACCACGGCGTTGCGGTTCAAGAAGCCATCGAGCCACGCGGCGGCCTTGGCGGGCTCGGCGCCCGACGACAGGTGCAGCGACAAGGCCTGCGCTGCCCGCTCGGTGGCCCACGCGCCGGCATCGAGCAACAAGCGGGTGGCCACGCCTTGCAGCAACTCATGCGCACCCACCTGTTGCGCCAGCTGTGAGAGGGCGCGTTGCCACGCCGCCGTCTGCTCCTCGCCCTGGCGCAAGCCCACGGCCGCG
>JACMKJ010000114.1 GCA_014380155.1 Rhizobacter sp.
AGCAAGTGCGCGTGCAGATCGAAGAAGCCACCTCCGACTACGACCGCGAAAAGCTGCAAGAGCGCGTGGCCAAGCTGGCCGGCGGCGTCGCCGTCATCAAGGTCGGTGCTGCCACCGAAGTCGAGATGAAGGAAAAGAAGGCCCGCGTTGAAGACGCCCTGCACGCAACCCGCGCTGCTGTGGAAGAAGGCATCGTGGCCGGTGGTGGCGTGGCTCTGCTGCGCGCCCGCCAGGCTGCTGGTGTGATCAAGGGTGACAACCCCGATCAAGACGCTGGCATCAAGCTGGTGTTGAAGGCCATCGAAGCGCCCCTGCGCGAGATCGTCGCCAACGCCGGTGGCGAGCCGAGCGTGGTGGTCAACGCCATCCTGGGTGGCAAAGGCAACTACGGCTTCAACGCTGCCAACGACACCTATGGCGACATGATCGAAATGGGCATCCTGGACCCGACCAAGGTGACCCGCACCGCGCTGCAAAACGCAGCATCGGTGTCGTCACTGATGTTGACGACCGAAGCCATGGTCGCTGAGTCCCCCAAGGATGACGCTCCCTCGGGCGGCGGCGGCATGGGTGGCATGGGCGGGATGGGCGGCATGGGCATGGACATGTAAGTCCAAGCCGCTGTGGGCCACACTGGCCTTCCGCGAAAGGGCTGCTTCGGCAGCCCTTTTTCTTTGGTCGCTTATTTGGTTGTTCAACTGTTCTTCGGCACCAGAAGCCGCGCGGCTCGCCCGGGCACGCGTCGCCGGCACACACAGGTCGATGCGGCGCAGGTTGGCCACGTTGTCATAAGGCGCGCTCTCGAAGCGCACGCGCAAGCCCGTGCCCAGCACCTGCACGATCAGGTCGGGCCGCTGCTCGACGGCCGACCCGCCCTCGGCCACGTGCTGAAAGCGGAACAGGTAGTTGCCTTGTTCGTCTGTCATCGCCTGGCCCAGGTGCTCACGGCCGCCGGCGCCGGTGTAGGGCGCTCCGTCATGGCGCTCGGCCGGCGATCGTGTGTAGCGTTGAAAGCGCAGCAGCAGGCCCGGCGCCGGCTCGACCTGGTAACGCTGGCGCACCGCCATGTCGCGGATGTTGGCGATGGCCGCCAACTCGGTATGCGCCAGCCGCCCGATGCCGGCCTGCATCGGCAAGGCCTTGAACGGCACCCGTTTCACCGTGGTCTGCAAAGCGTCGACAGCATCGTCTTGCGATGCCATGGCGTCGATCTCGGCCACGCTCAAGGCGCGTGACTGGAACACCAGACCCACCGCCACATTGGGCAAGCCGCTGGGAATGACCAGCGGCGTGAGCTCGGGCGTGGCATCGAGCCGCGCCCGCAGGCGCTCGGGGTAGAGCTTTTCGACCACCTTCAGCAGCTGCGGGCAACGTGTGCACACCGCGACCAAGTCGAAAGGCGGGTCGACCACGAGGTAGTCGTCGCGACCGGGGTTGAAGAGGCAGGCACCGGTGTAGGTCTTGACGTTGCCGTAGACCACATGGTCAGCCTGGCTGGCGGGCAGCGAGCAGGCGATCACCAGGTCGTCGAAATGATCGTCCAGGCCGCCATCGTTCGAGGCGATCTCGGCGCGCAACAGGCCATCGGCCACGGTGGGCAACCCGACGCGTTGCGCCGAGTCGCGCCAGGCTTCGCGGGTTGGTTGGTGCTGCACCTGCAGCGACCACTGCGAGCCGGTGACCACGACCGTTGTGCCGACCGTTCCGTCGTGCACCCCGTTGCCTGTGGCTGCCCCGCTGACGATGAAGCGTTGTGCATACGCGGCGTTGCGGCTCTTGACTCGCAGCGTCCAGCTTCCCTGCATGGTGATGGCCATGGTCGACTCTCCTGAAGATGCTCTGGGCCTCCCTGCCTGATGACAAAGCGGGAACCCCTTGTGAGCGCAGTGTTGCCGCAGAGCGAGGGGGTGTCCTTGAGCGACCTGAAAGGTTCTGAAACGCATGCGTGGGCACGGGTTTGACAAGGCCCCGGCTCGCCTCAAAATAGCGCATGCCGATTGCACCGCTACTCCAGCGCTTCGTCGACGACGAGCTCAACCGCTCCGCCGATCTCATCTCCCGCACCCTGGTCAGTACATTGGAGCAGCTGCGCCAGCCACGCGACCACCTGCTCACCGCCAGCGAACGCAAGCACTACTTCGACCTGGTGCAGGCGCTGCAACAAAATCAGGCGCTCTACCAACGCAGCTTCACCGATGCTTTGCGCAAGCTGGTGCAAACCGAGCTGTCGCCCCAGGCACAAGCACAAGCCCAACCGGCCGGCGGCACCTTGAGCCTGGGCGGGCTGGAGCTGATGGACGAGAACCGGGTCGAGTCCGACATCGAGATCTCGCGCGCCATCCAGCAAATCGACACCGGTGCCGAATGGGAGCTGCGCGAGCTGCAGACCTTCACCTCCACGCTGCGCGGCCAGGCCCACGTGACGGCCGAATCCAACCCGCTGCGGCCGCAGTCGTATGCGCGTGCCTTGTGGCAGGCCGCCGCGGCGCTACCGGCGGCACCCGTGCAACAGGTGATCTTGCTGCGCGTGTCGGCCACCGTGATGGCCGGCCTGCTGCGCATGGCGTTTGCAGCCGCCAGCACCCGGCTCGAATCGCAAGGCGTGACACCGGGCATCTACCGCACCGTGGTCATCGCCCCCGGCTCGGGCCTGCGCGAAGAGCCACCCGAGATGGACGTCACACGCCCGGGCGCACTCGACGGCCTGATGCGCAGCATGCCCGGCGGCGACACCGGCTCAGGTGGAAGCACCACCGACAGCAAACGCCGCACCCTGCCCACCGCCAGCCCCGCGCTGGAGCAAGCCTTGCTGCGCGTCGAAGAGCTGCTGCGCCGTATGCCGGCCGCCGTGTCGGCCGGTGCCAGCCCGGAGGCACCCCGCCTGGCCCAGCACCGTGCTGCGCTGATGGCCACCACGGGTGAAACCGTCGATCGCCAGATCATCGAGCTGCTGTCGCGCCTGTTCGAAACCATCTTGTCCGACCGCGCCCTGCCCACCGGCCTGCACGCCGTGATTGCCCGGCTGCAGGTGTCGGCGCTGCGCATTGCCTTGCTTGACCCGAGCATGCTCGACGCCTACGACCACCCGGTGTGGGTGCTGATGGATCGCATCGTCAGTGCCACCACCGCCTACCCGCATTCGAGCGACCCGCGCCTGGCGGCGTTGCTGAAATTCTGCGAAACGCTGGTGAGCGACATGGTCGCCGAAGCGGTGCAAGACAGCGCGCTCTATCGCCGCGCCATGGCTCGTCTCAACACATTCCTCGGCGAACAGCTCAAGCAGCAGCAACTCGCAGCGCAGACGACCATCGACGCCCTGATGCAAGCCGAGCAGGCCGAGCTGATGCAGCGCAACCTGTCGGCCCGGCTGGTCGAGCAGATGGTCAATATCCAGGTGAGCAGCGTGATACGTCGTTTCGTCACAGTGAGCTGGGCCCGTGTGCTGACCGAATCGGTGCTGCGCTTTGGCGACCAGAGCCCGCAAACCACGGGCTTCCTCAAGACAGTCGACGAGCTGCTGTGGAGCCTGAAGCCGCCCAACCACCCGCAAAGCCGCCAGCGCCTGGTCGCGCTGCTGCCCCCGATGCTGCAACGCCTGCGCGACGGCATGGGCTTGATCGACATGCCTGCGCCCGAGCAGCAAAGTGTGCTCGACGACCTGATGAAGCTGCACTCCGACGCCCTGCGCCCAGGTTCGCAGAGTGCCCCCGCAGCCACCGAAGAAAATCTCTCGCCCGAAGAGATCGTGCGGCGCATGCGTGAAGAAGTGCCGGTCGAGCCCGAGCCGCTCGATGGCCCCGGTTTCAGCGACTCGCTGATCGACCTGGCCTCGATGGAAACCGTGCCCGCCGCGCTGATGAACGCGCAAGCCGCCGAGCCCGGCGGTGACCCGCTGGCCTGGGTCAAGCACATGGCGGTGGGCGAGCGCTACCGCGTGTTTTTGCACGGCGCCTGGACTCAGGCGCAGTTGCTGTGGCGCAGTGAGCAGGATCAGTTCTTCCTGTTCGCAGGCGAGACGCCACAACGCACCCACTCGGTCAGCCGGCGTGCGCTGGAGCGATTGCGCGGCGCCGAGCTTCTGGGTCCCTTGCACGCGCACTCGCTGATCCAGCGTGCCGTCGACGGCATGTTGCGAAATCTGGCCCGGCCGGTCTGAGGCGAGTTGCCGGGCTGGTTCGTGGCAGATGTCACGACCCGCCGATGGAGGCCCGACACCAAAGCAACACATGCTCCTCACACCACACGCAAGTGCCGTGAACTCATTCACGCGCACATCGATTTGGCGCGCCAATGCCGGGATTGATCACTGACAAGTGGAGAGCGCGCTTCCATACTCCGCCTGATTGCACACAGGTGCAGCTTGTTGCCACGATGCTCTCAGCGGAGACCCTCATGAACCGAGACAACCCAGCGCCGAGCCCAGCCGCACGCGTGATCGACGCGCTGCTGCGCGCTCTGGCCCCCGGTGAAGAGTTGAGTACCGAAGCCGAAGTGCAACAGCACTTCCCGTTCGCTCGCCTGGGCGCTGACACCTCGCCCCAGGCCCATTTGCGCAGGCCGACCACGGTACCGGGTTCGCTCTAAGCCACCCCTGAAGCGGCTGCCAGGCCGCTCTCGCGTTACCTGAGAAGACACGCCTTCGTTGCCTGTTTTTGATGCCGCACGGCGTCTGGAAAACAGCTTTTGCACAGCCGTTTAGGTTGTCACGAAACGCGTGTGATACTCGCGGAAATTTCGCAGGCCAACCCAGCCGACGAAGTTACATCGCCGCAACACCCATCCCTGAGCGCGGCCCGATGATGGCACCATTCCTGCGATCCGGTCTGACGATCGGGCCGTTGGGAATATAGTTCAGCAAATGCGAAATATACCAATATAGATGGAAACCCTCATATTGTTGTCGACCGGCGCATTGTCCGGATTAATAGCGGGGTTGGTGGGCTTGGCAGGCGGTATCGTCGTTGTACCTGTCCTGACTTGGCTTTATGGCAGTGCAGCCTTGCATGATGCCATCGTTATTTCATGGTTTGCCGTTCTTTTTAATTCCATCGGTGCGGCAGCCAAACAATATCGAATACGCACCCCCGAAGAGCGCAGCGAAATAATCGCCAGTTCGCGCTTCTATGTGCTGGGGGCGGTGATCGTGACTCCCTTGGTGGCACTTACCCTCAATGGCGCCCGTCACCTCATCACGCCATCACTGGTGGCCGTGCTCCAGCTGGGGCTGGCCGCCGTGATGCTGTGGCCAGTGGCCGAATCCACCGGTCAGCGGGCTTCCAACAAGTTGCTTGATCTGTGCTTCGGAGGATTGATCGGCGGTGTTTCCACCTTGATTGGCGTCGGAGGGGGCACTTACACCATTGCTTATTTTGTCTACGCAGCCAAGCGTAAATTCCAAGATGCCATTGCCACTGCGAACATGACGGGCCTCATCATTGGCGCCCTGTCGGTGGCGGGCTATCTGGTTTCGTTGGCTTTTATGGACTCGAACACCGCCACCCACCAACCGAGCCCGATTTCCAAAATGGGCATGGTCATATTGATTGTGAGTGGCGTGATTTTTTCTTCAATGGGCGTTCGCCTATCGCAAAAACTGCCCACTAAGGTACTGAGGAAGATTCTCGTGGTGGCGTTGATGATTTCAGCCATCCGGCTTTTGATGACTTGATGTTCAGGCGAAGGGTTGGTATTCAACCCTTTTATCGATTACCGCCTCAACGCCGCCTCGATGTCCGCTGCCACCAATTGCGGGCGTTCATGCACGATCCAGTGCGTAGCACCGGGAACCCGGGTTACTGTCATGTGGGGCACAAAAGCCTCCAGCCCATCCAGCAGACTGGCTGGCAAAGCCACATCACCCTCGCCCCAAACCACATGTGTCGGCACCCTAACCGTCACAAATTCGGGCGGGAAACTCAGGCCCATCACTGGTGAATCTGGCGCGGTCGGTGGGCGCAGCGGCGACGCACGGTAATAGTTCAGCGCGCCTGTCAGGCCCCCGAGCCAGACCGCGCGGTATTGTTCTTTCACAGCCTCGGTGAGCCAGCCGGTGCCGCCCGAGCCAGCCATGCCGGCCAAAAGCGGCCACATGCGGGCGAAGTCGTTTTCGCTAAGAAGGGCCTCAGCGTCCGGGCGGCACAGGAAGTTCATGTAGGCACTCGCCGCCTGCTGCTCAGGGCTCGTTTGCAGCTCACGCAAGAAAATCGCGGGGTGCGGCGAGTTGATGATCACCAGGCGCTTCATCACCTCAGGGTGCTGGGCCGCCAGGTTCCAGGCCACGGCGCCACCCCAATCGTGGGCAATCAGGGCTTCGAGCGGGCCGCCGGCCTGCTGCTCGATCAAGGCCATCAGGTCGGCCATCAGGTGCTTGACACGGTAGGCCTGCACCTCGGGGGGGGCCGACGACTGCTCGAAGCCGCGCAGATTGGGGGCGATGCAGCGGTAGCGGTCGCCGAAATGCGCGAGCATCTCGTCCCACACGAACGCCGCTTCCGGGAAGCCGTGCAGGAACACCAGCGCCGGCGCGCCCTTCGGGCCGGCAACGCGGCAATGCAAGCGGATGCCGTGCGGCAACTCGGCGAAGAAGGTTTCGGTCATTTGTTGTGCACCCAGTCATGCAGCACGCAGGCTGCGTCGCCCACACCCGACTTCTTGAGCGCCGAAAACAGCGAAATGCTCACATCGGCTTCATCGGTGGTCACTTCGCCCAGCACCGCCTGGGCGGTGGCCAGGGCTTCGTTGGCTTCGCTGCGGTTGAGTTTGTCGGCCTTGGTCAGCAACACCAGCAACTTGACCGCGCCGTTGCCCACACGCGGCGAGACAAAGTCGAGCAAGCGGCGGTCAAGGTCGGTGAAGCCCAGGCGCGAATCGACCATCAGCACCACGCCGCTCAGGCCGCGGCGGATCTCCAGGTAGTCGGCCATCACCTTCTGCCAACGCAGCTTGGCGCCCTTGGCCACGGCGGCGTAGCCATAACCCGGCAGGTCGGCAAACAAGGCATCGGGAACCAGCTTGGGGCCCAGCTCGAAGAGGTTGATGTGCTGGGTGCGCCCGGGCGTCTTGGACGCAAAGGCCAGGCGCTTTTGCTGCGTCAGCGTGTTGATGGCAGTGGATTTGCCGGCGTTGGAGCGGCCGACAAAGGCAATCTCGGGCAGCTCGGTCTGGGGCACCTGGTCGAGCTGGCTGGCCGTGGTGAGGAAGCGGGCGGTGTGCGTCCAGGCGAGCGCGGTTTTTTCGGCATCGCGGGGCGTGGGGGCCGGAAGATTTGAATTGTTTTGCTCGGTCATGCAGGCGCCCAAAGCTGGCATTGTAAAATCGCTGGGTTTTGCACCAAAAAATCACCCAAGCCCATGAAGTCCTTTGCTCCCCTGATGTCGAGTCTGATGCTGGTCGCCGCCGCGATGGCGCCGGCCACTGCCGCCGAACCAGCCGCCAAACCCGATCTGGCCAAGGGCCAAACGATTTCCACCAACGTGTGCGGCGCCTGCCACACCGCCGATGGCTCGCGTGGCAGCCCCGCCAACCCCATCATCCAGGGCCAACACCCTGAATACCTGGTCAAACAACTGAGCGAGTTCAAGGCGGGCAAGCGTGCCAACGCGATCATGCAAGGCTTTGCCGCCACGCTGAGCGACGCCGACATGAAGGACGTGTCCGCGTTCTACGCCTCGAAGCAAGCCAAGCCCGGCTTCGCCAAGAGCAAGGACACCGTCGCACTGGGCGAGAAGATCTACCGCGGTGGCCTCGCCGACCGCAACGTGCCGGCTTGCGCCGGCTGCCACGGCCCCACCGGCGCCGGCATCCCCTCGCAGTACCCGCAACTGCGCGGCCAGCACGCCGATTACACCGAAGCTCAGCTGAAGGCTTTCCGCGACGGCATCCGCAAGAACAACGTCCAGATGACGGGCGTCGTCGCCAAGATGAACGACAAGGAACTGAAGGCCGTTGCCGACTACATCGCCGGCCTGCGCTGACTTCCCACGCACCCGCACCCCAAGGCCGGTTTCACACCGGCCTTTTTTCATGGCGCGGCAAGGTGCCTCGGCCTATAGTGGCGGCAGCCCCACTCCCTCCACCGCCATGCCCTACATCCGCCGCGGCTCCGATGGTTTGATTGAAAGCCTGCACCGCTACGACACCGGCGGCATGGAGTTCCTGCCCGAAGGCCACCGCGATCTGATGGCCTTCATCGGGCACAGCGCGGCCAACCCGAGCGAGTTCGGCCGGCTCGACGCCGACTTCGTGCGCGTGATCGAAGACGTGATCGACACCCTGATCGTCAAGAACATCATCAACATCACCGACCTGCCCGGCGAAGCGCAGGCCAAGCTCTTCGCCCGAAAGAGCTTTCGCGAGCGCGTGGCGCGCAATTCGCTCAGACTCTTCTCCGACACGCAGTTCGGTGCCGTGATCGACGACACGAATTTCGGCGAGTTGCCCTGAACCCTGTGTAAGGTTGCCGCTCCAACGGCGACCGACGGTCAAGGGCACATCGCCCCAACGCCCTTCAGGAGCCGCCATGCATTACCGCCAAGACCGTGGTTTCGACCACGGTGTCGCCTCGGACATCACAACCCAGGCCGTCTACGAACGCCGCCGTGAGCTGCTCAAGCTGCTGGCCCTGGGCGGCAGCGGCGTGGCGCTGGCCGGCTGGGCCGCGCGC
>JACMKJ010000115.1 GCA_014380155.1 Rhizobacter sp.
AGGCGGCGGAGCAGCCAGCGTGACCGACCGGAGCTGTTTTCTGCAGCGCGAGACTGTGTGATAAGTATTCCGCCGCTCCCATGTTGGTTTTTGTAGCAAAACCACCCGTTGGAGGGCAAATTCTTTCGCCAGCATGAACTACGTTGCTGGAGCCAGTCGTGAGCAGAGCCTGCTCTTTCCCGAAGTCATCGACGACTACATCACGCCCGAAAATCCGGTGCGCTTCATCGACGCCTTTGTCGAAGAACTCGCGCTGCAGGAACTCGGCTTTCGCCACGCCACGCTGCCGGAGACGGGCCGGCCGCCTTACGATCCCGGCGATCTGCTGCGGCTCTACGTTTACGGCTACCTGAACCGGGTGCGTTCGAGCCGGCGACTGGAAGCCGAGGCGCAGCGCAATCTGGAAGTCGTCTGGCTGCTGCGCAAGCTGCGGCCCGACTTCAAGACGATCGCCGATTTTCGCAAGGACAACGGGCCGGCGATCAAGGCCGTGTGCCGACAGTTCACCCTGCTCTGCCGCAAGCTGGAGTTGTTCGGCGGCGAGCTGATCGCCGTCGATGGGAGCAAGTTTGCCGCGCAAAACGCGAAGGATCGCAACTTTAGCCAAAAGAAGCTCAAAGCCCTGCTGGAAGAGATCGACCAACGGATCGAGCGCTACCTTGGTGCCCTGGCGGAGGCGGACCAAGGGGAGGAGCAGGCCGGCGGCGGCACCGTGCCCAAGGCGAGCGAACTCAAGGAGAAGATTGCCGCCCTCAAGGACCGGCAGGGCCGCTACCGTGAGTTGTTCGAAGGGCTGGAACAAAGCGGTGAAAGCCAGGTCTCGCTGAGCGACCCCGACAGCCGGGCGATGAGCCAGGGAGCAGGCGTCACCGTCGGTTACAATGTGCAGGCCGCCGTGGATGCCAAACACAGCCTGATCGTCGCGACGGACGTGACTAATACCAGCAGCGACTCGGGAGAACTCAGCGGCATGGCGATCAAGGCCCAGGAAGCCCTCGGGGTCGCGAAGCTCGCGGCACTGGCCGACAAAGGTTATTACCATGGCAAGGAGATCCTGGCCTGCGACAGCGTTGGCATCACCGCCTATGTGGCCAAGCCCATGACCAGCGCGAACACCGCACAAGGCTTATACGGAAAGGAACGCTTCACCTACGAGCCGGAAAGAAACGTCTATGTCTGCCCCTCTGGTCGCGAGCTGACTTATCGCTTCTCGACGAACGAAAAGGGCCGGCCCATCCATTACTACCGGGCCAGCGACTGCCAGAGCTGTGAACTAAGAAACCTTTGCACGCGCAACAAGGCCAACCGCACGATCACCCGGCTGGCCTTCGAGGAAATCCAGGAGGCGATGGCCGTGCGGGTGCAAGCCAACCCGGAACTCATGAAGCGGCGCAAGGCGATCATCGAACACTGCTTTGGCACGATCAAACGGACGCTGGGCTACTCCTACTTTCTCTGCCGCGGCTTTGCCAAAGTGAAGACCGAACTCAGTCTGACCGTGCTGGCCTATAACTTGAAGCGAGCCATCAACCTGGTGGGAGTCCGGGCCATGATCGAGGCCCTGGGGTAGAAATGGGCGCCTTGGGCGCTCCTTTTACGTCCAGCGGCGCCGTGCCAGGCGCGGCAAGCCTCAAAGCGGCGCACATGGCTCGTTTTTCAAGATCGCAAGCCGCTTTCCATTCCTGAAGTCCAACTTTTCGCGTGCCCCTCCTGGAACCGAACTTATCGGCGAGTTTTTACACAGTCTCGCGCATGGTTAGGCGTTGCGGTTAGTCTAAGAACCATGCCGTGAAAGTTGTTGGGTCCCAAAACGCGGCGAAGACGATGAGCGCCCAACTGCCGAGAAAGATTGCTGGCTGCCGCCACCAGTCGTGACCGCGGGGACGGAGAGGCGGGATGACCACGCAGAGAATCCATAGAGGCACGGCGCCGAAGAGGGCGAAGAGATAGATGCAGCCGAAGAAAATATTGTGGAAGTCGTGGGGGATTCCAAGGTCGTATTCGGTGTGCGGTATCGGCCAGTGCCCCAGCGCAAGACGTGTGTGCGCGACATACACGACGAGCGCCACAATAAGGACAGGCGATGAGAGCGCACATGCCCACGAAACGCGAAACCATCGACTGCGGGGCTTTGATACGGCTTCATTCATTCGTGACGCGAGCATCGCCGAACGACCCCAAGCTCAGCGACTGCGGAGGGCGACGCGCTGGCTGCGGGCGACGGGGGCGGGGGGCAGTATGGGCGCAGGTGGCGGGACGGTCGGCAGCAGCCAGCGTGACGCCCGGAGCAGTTCGCTGCAGCGCATGGTTAGCCGTCGCGGGTTTTGGTTGTGGCGCGAAGTAAGTGCTCAATCTGACCGATGGAACGGGGAAGCAATGTCTGATCGTAGGACAAGCTAAACTCAAGACGGTTGTCGCCACCGGCCCGATCCGCGAGGAAGCCGGCCAGCGTGATATGTCCCTTGCCGTCGCCGGTGAGCGTGAAGCTAATCTGTCGCTCGATGGTGTCGAATGTCGCTGTGCCGTGGAGCGTGTCGTAAAGGCTCCGAAGCTGCGGAAGAATGCGCATGAAATCGGAGGCGCTGACGTAAACACGGGTGGCACCGCTGAAAGGACCAGCGTGGACGGATGC
>JACMKJ010000116.1 GCA_014380155.1 Rhizobacter sp.
CCGCCGGCGGTGGGTGCGGTCGATTGGTGAAGCGGTGCGCGACGCCGAGGGTCGCATCACCCACCTGCGCGGCGCCTGCCAGGACATCACCGAACGCAAAGTGGCCGAAACCCACCGCGAGACGCTCGAGCGGCAGCTGCTGCAAGCGCAGAAGATGGAGTCGATCGGCACCCTGGCCGGAGGCATTGCACACGACTTCAACAACATCCTCGGTGCGATCCTCGGCAACGTGGCCTTGGTACAGGACGCGCTGCCTGCTGACGGCGCGGCGCAGCTTGCTTTGGCGACCATCTCGGGTTCGGCCCAGCGAGCGCGTTCGCTGGTGCAGCAGATCCTGGCCTTCGGCCGCCTGCAGGCCACGCAGCGGCTGCGCCAGCCGCTGCGGCCCTTGATCTACGAAGCCGCGCAGCTCTTGGATTCGACGCTGCCCGCCAACGTGGCACTGGAAACCAGTTGCCCACCCGCCGAGGTGTATGCCGAAGTCGACACCAACCAGCTGCAGCAGGTGTTGATCAACCTGTGCACCAACGCCTGGCATGCAATGCCGGCCGGCGGCGGCCGCATCCTGATCGGGCTCGATGTGCAAGCGCCTGATCCTTTGCGCGCCGGTGCGAGCGTTTCGCTCGCGCACAGTTCGTATGCCCACCTGTGGGTCAAGGACGACGGCTGTGGCATCGACCCGGGCGTGCAGGCGCGCATCTTCGAACCCTTCTTCACCACCAAGCCGGTCGGCCAAGGCACGGGGCTGGGCTTGTCGGCGGCGCACGGCATCGTCGTGGCCCACGGGGGCACGATCGGTGTCGAGAGCGTGCTCGCGCAGGGGAGCACGTTTCACATCCATCTGCCGGGTTGTGCCGCGCCCGCACCTGGCGTGGCCACGAAGCCGGGTGCTTCAGCGCGACAGTCGCGGCTCGATGGCCTGCGCGTCTTGTGTGTGGACGACGACCCGATGATGCTGACCACCATGCAGGCCTTGCTCGAACGAGAAGGTTGCCAGGTCGATGCGTTGCTCGACGCCCAGCAGGCGCTGGACCGCCTGCAACGTGAACCCGCCGCCGTCGACCTGCTGGTGACCGACTACAACATGCCCAGCATGAATGGCCTGGCCTTGGTGCAGGCGGCCAAGCGCGTGTTTCCCGACCTGCCGGTGGTCATGGCCTCAGGCTTCCTGAGCGACCAGCTGTGCGAACAGGCCACTCAACTTGGCGTGCATGCGCTGGTGCAGAAAGAGCGCACGGTGGAAGACTTGGTGGTGGCGGTGCGCGAGGTGATCCGTCGGTAGACGCTGCCGGTGGCGGCATGGTTCGAGGCACTTGCCTACAACACCAGTCGCCACCCTCCGATGGCGCGCGCGGGCCGCACCGTATGGAATGCAGGTCCCTCGACTCCGTCCGTGCCATGACCTCCCACCAAAACGCCAACGAAGGCAACCACGACCTGCCGCTTTTCATCGTGCTCAACGCCGGCTCGGGCAGCCAGGACGGCCAGGTGGCGCACGACACCATCACCCGCGTGCTCTGCGAGGCCGGGCGCCGGCACGAGGTCGACATGGTGCAGCGGGGTGCCGACATTCCTGCCGCC
The DNA here is from genome assembly GCA_014380155.1 of Rhizobacter sp. Lineage (GTDB taxonomy): Bacteria > Pseudomonadota > Gammaproteobacteria > Burkholderiales > Burkholderiaceae_C > Rhizobacter. Next base: position 1,582 of record JACMKJ010000116.1, read on the forward strand.
GCACGTCGCGCGGCGGCCCGTGCGC
>JACMKJ010000117.1 GCA_014380155.1 Rhizobacter sp.
ACGGGGCGGGCTCCGGCAGTGTGTCTGTCGGCGGCACGCTGCGCACTTATGGCGGCAACGTCGACATCGGCGGTGGCCTCACCCCGGCCACGGGCTACGCCCTCAGCAACGGGCAAACCGATGGCGTGATGCTGAGCGGTGCCCTCATCGACACCCGCGGTGCGACAGGGCGCGGCAACGTCGCCATGCGCGGCGAAACGCCCAGTGGCGGCAACACCCGCGGCGTGACGATCAACAACAGCACCGTCATCGCCAACGACATTTCCATCTCCGGGCGCTCCAGCCAAGGCGCTGGCGTGGCCCTGGGCGGCTCCTTTGGGGCGCCGAGCACGCTCGACACCGCCAGCGGCCTGATCTCGGTGCGCGGTTTTGCCGACGGCCTGATCAGCACCGGTGCCGACACCACGGGCGTGGTGCTCGAAAACCTCGAAGTCGCCCTCGGCAGCGCGGGCTCGCTCTACGTGGCCGGCCGCAGCAACAACCAGTCGAGCTCGTTCGGCCCGGCCGGCGTGAGGTTTCGCAACACCAACATCGTGGCAGCGACCAACAGCACCGGCACCATCACGCTGGCCGGCGAGATCACCGGCAACGCCGGGCTCGGTGGCCTGGCCTTCTTCAACGCGCAGAGCGCGCCGCTCACCATCAGCGCCGGCACAGGCGATGGAGGGCCGGAGGCCACCAGCGCGCACGTGGTGCTCGGCGGCAGCGCAGAGCAAGGGTCGGCCATCGACCTGGGTTCCGGCTTCGGCACCGACATCCGCACCACCGGCGTGGTGAACCTGCGCCCGCTGGGCGTCGACACGGCCGGCAACCTTGTCGAACGGCCGGGCACCGCCATCACCATCGGCTCCGAAGCGACCGGCAGCGTCTTCTACATCGACTCGCAATGGCTCAGCACACCCAACGGCACACGCTCGGGCATCTCAGCGGGCGGCGGGGTGGTCGTCGGGTCGAGCGCGCACACCGGCCTCATCACGGTCGAAGACGGCGCCCTGACGCAACACGCCGATGTGTCGTTGACCTTGCAAAACCAGGGCACCAACTCGGCAGGCATCGAGCTGCGCTCAGGCAACACACTGCAAAACCTGGGGCTGCGCACCACCGGCAACGTGACCCAGACCGGGGCCATCACGGTGACCGGCAACCTGGTGGTGGAAGGCGGCGCACAAACCACCGTGGCGCTGACCGACACGGGCAACAGCATCGGCAACCTGGCCTTCGACCCGCCGGCGTCATTCACCCTGCAGACCACCGGGCCGCTGAGCATCGGCGCGGCCGGCACTGCGGGCTACACGCCGGGCACCGGCTTCTCGCCACTCGCCATCACCAACAGCCTGGGCGGCAATACCGCGCTCATCCAGTCGACGGGAACCATCACCCTCAACCAGTCGATCTCGATGGTGGGCACCAATGCGCAGCTCAACGTGGTGGCGCCGAGCATCACGGTGGCGCCAGGGGCATCCGTCAGCGCACCGGCGGGCGGCTCGGCCAAGCTGTGGGCATCGAGCTTCGGCGGTGCAACCCCTGGCACCAATCTGTACGGCTGCGTCTATGGTGACACCGCGACTTGCAGCGTCTCGGGCATTGCCCTGCCCACCACCGGCAACCAGTTGCTTCACCCCACCCAGCCCACGCTGCTGGTGACAGCCAACCCGATCACCGGCTACATCGACCTGGCCTTGCCGGCCCTCACCTTCAGCACCGCCGGCCTGGTCAATGGCGACACCGCCGCGGTAGCGCTCGCGGGCTCGCTGGCGTCCGCGCCCACCGGCACTGGCAGTTTCGCCATCAGCCAGGGCAACCTGAACTCGCCGCTGGGCTACAACCTCAGCTTTGCGCCGTCGACGCTGACGCTGCGGCCGGGCATCACGCGCCAGATGCTGCAGTCGAGCTTCCAGGCCGAGCTGGCCTCCGACGTCTACGGCCGCAACCTCGACCAGCCCTACATCTGCACCGCCGCCTCGGTGCTGCGCGGCACCCTGGCCGACGACAAACAGAACGACCCGCTGGCCTCGGAGTGGGGCAAGGTGCGCAACCAGCCCCAGCTTTCGGGCTGCCTGAACGTGACCGACGGGGGCTCGTGTTCGGCCTTCTGACGCCTCATCACCACGGATGGCACATCCCCAAGATTGACGAGAGTCACATCGATCTGGCGGCTACAGATGACTTTCGGCTGATGTAGCCCGACCACTCGCTCCATAAAGTCCACTCATCGTGATTCAACCCCAGCACCTGCGCATCACATGAACGCCCTCCCCGTCGAAGACCTCCTGGCCTCGCTCGGCGATGACGCCCCCTGTGGCGCTGACCTGGAATACGACCCGGCCTTCCTCGCCCTCGAAGAGGCCGCCCGCGGCAAGGCCGAGCAGCAGTTCGGCGACACCGTGATTGCAGCGCAAGAGCCCGACTGGCGCGTGGTGCACGAACAAGCCACCGAACTCGCCCGCCGCACCCGCGACCTGCGCGTGGCCGTGCTGCTGGCCCGCGCCGGTGCCCGCCTGCACGGCGTGGCGGCTTACGCCAGCGCGCTGTCGCTGATCGCCGGCCTGCTCGAGCGCCACTGGGATCACGTCTACCCCAAACTTGATGCCGACGACAACAACGACCCGACCATGCGCATGAACGCACTGGCTCCCTTGGTCGACGGCACCGGCGGCCTGGCCGACCTGCGAGCCGCCGTGATCGGCGCGAGCCGCCCGCCGCTCACCGTGCGCCAGATCGAGCTCGCCGCCGGAAAGGCCGACCCCCGCGTCGACGAACTCGTGCCCACGCTCGACGGCGTCGTGCAAGCCGTGCAGGCCGCCGAAGCCCAATCCGCTGGCACCGCAGACGCGCTGAAACAAGTGCACGCCGAAGTGCTGCGCATCGAGACGGTGCTGGGCGACAAGGTCGGTTCGGCCCAAGGCCCCGAGCTGCGCCCGCTGCGCGTGCTGGCCCACACCCTAAACAACGTGGCGAACCAAGCCGAAGGCGGCGCTGCGGCCGATGAGTCGTCAGACGACGGCGCGGTGACCAGCGGCCAAGGCAGTGTCTCGCGGGGTGCCCCCGGCTCGCTGCAAAGCCGTGAAGACGTGGTGCGCAGTCTCGACCGCGCCTGCGAATGGCTCGAGCGAAACGAGCCCACCAACCCTGCACCCCTGCTGATCCGCCGCGCGCAGCGGCTGATGGGCAAGAGCTTTCTCGAAATCATCAGAGACCTGGCGCCTGCCGGCATCGACCAGATCGAAAACATTGCCGGCAACAGCGACAGTTGAGCGACACCCCGTCCGCGAACCCACTCATTTCATCCAGCGTAGAGGAGCTTCACCATGGCCACCAGCAGTCAGAAATTCATCGCCCGCAACCGTGCACCGCGCGTCCAGATCGAATACGACGTGGAGCTCTATGGCGCCGAGAAGAAGGTGCAGCTGCCCTTTGTGATGGGCGTGCTGTCTGACCTCTCCGGCAAGCCGGCCGAGCCGCTGCCGCCGGTGGCCGAGCGCAAGCTGCTCGACTTCGACGTCGACAACTTCGACAGCCGCATGAAGTCGATGAAGCCACGTGTCGCCTTCCAGGTGCCCAACACCCTCACCGGCGAAGGCAACATGAGCGTCGACATCACCTTCGAGAACATGGACGACTTCTCGCCCGCCGCCGTGGCACGCAAGGTCGACTCGCTCAACCAGCTGCTCACCGCACGCCAGCAGCTGAGCAACCTGATCACCTACATGGACGGCAAGACCGGTGCTGAAGAGCTGCTAGCCAAGGTCATCTCCGACCCGGC
>JACMKJ010000118.1 GCA_014380155.1 Rhizobacter sp.
CCGGATGGCCCGACCTGGCGCTGGCCGGCGCCGCCACCGTGGGCATCTGGCTCGTGGCCGGCGCCGCGGCGGCATTCAACTGCCTGGTCGAGCAGCAGATCGACCGGCGCATGTCGCGCACGGCGTGGCGCCCCACCGCGCGCGGTGAGCTGAGCACGATGCAGGCGCTTGTGTTCTCCGCCGCACTGTGCAGCGCCGGCAGCGCTGTGCTGTACCTGTGGGTCAACCCGCTGACGATGTGGCTGACCTTTGCCACCTTCATCGGCTATGCCGTGGTCTACACGGTGGTCCTCAAACCGCTGACGCCGCAGAACATCGTCATAGGCGGCGCATCGGGCGCGATGCCGCCGGTCCTCGGCTGGGCGGCGATGACGGGCGAGGTGGGCGCAGAGGCAATGATGCTGTGCCTGATCATTTTCCTCTGGACACCGCCCCACTTCTGGGCCCTGGCGCTGTATCGCGCCGACGACTATCGCAAGGCCGGTCTGCCGATGCTGCCCATCACCCACGGTTCCGAATTCACTCGGCTGCAGGTGTTGCTCTACACATTGGTGCTCTTTGCCGCGACCTTGTTGCCCTTCACTTACCGCATGAGCGGCTGGATCTATCTGCTGGCGGCCTTGGTGCTAGGGGCCAGGTTCATCGGTCTGGCCTGGCAGTTGTGGCGCCAGTACAGTGACTCTTTGGCCAGGCGCACCTTTCGTTTTTCCATCTGGCACCTGTCGCTGTTGTTCGCGGCCCTGCTGATCGACCACTACCTCACGCCATGGCTGACCGCACTCGTCGTCTGATCCTGCAACTCATCGGCGCCTGTGCCGCGGCCGGCTCCGGCTGGCTGGCCGGCTGCGACAAGACCGCGGTGCCAGGTGCAGCAGCGCCGCCGGCGCAATTCAAGGGCATCGACATCACCGGCGCCAACTACGCTCTCGAGCTGTCGCTGCCCGACACCGAAGGCCGCCGCCGCAGCCTGGCGGATTTCAAGGGCCGCGCGGTGGTGGTGTTCTTCGGTTTCACGCAGTGTCCGGACGTCTGTCCGGCCACGCTGCTGGAGCTGGCCGAGGTGAAGAAGGCGCTTGGCGCCGACGGCGCCCGGGTGCAGGGTGTGTTCGTCACCGTCGACCCTGAGCGGGACACACCCGAAGTGCTGAAGGCCTATGTCGGCAATTTCGGCTCCGACTTCGTCGCCCTTCGCGGGACGCTCGACGAAACCAAGGCCGTGGCCAAACACTTCAAGGTCTACTTCAACAAGGTGCCCGGTGCGACGCCGAGTACCTACTCCGTCGACCACACGGCGGGGTCGTTCGTGTTCGACGGTCAGGGTCGGGTGCGGTTGTTCACGCGTTACGGGACGGGCACCGCACCTCTGGTGCACGACCTGAAACTGCTCTTGGCCGAAACCTAGCCCGCACGCGGAAACTACGCTGGTTCGAGCGCCTTGCGCATCTTCTTCAGCGCGGCCACTTCGATCTGGCGGATCCGTTCGGCGCTGACCCCATACTCGCTTGCCAACTGGTGCAAGGTCATGCCACCCGACGAGTCGTCGTTGACTTTCAGCCAACGCTCTTCGACCACCCGCCGACTGCGTGCGTCCAGCACCTCCAGCGCCTGGCCAATGCCGTCGCCGGCCAGCCAGTCGCGGTGGCGCGCTTCAAGCGCGCGTGTCGGTTCCTGGGTCTCGTCGGCCAGGTAAGCGATCGGGGCGTAACTCTCCTCGCCGTCATCGGTCTGTGGCTCCAGGGCGACGTCGCCCCCGGAAAGCCGGGTCTCCATCTCGACCACCTCATCGGGCTTGACGTTCAGACGAGCGGCCACCTGGGCCACCTCGCTCGGCGTCAGCGTGTTGCGATGCGTCTCGTCGTCACCGGCCTCACTTTTGAGGCCCTGCTTCATCGAACGCAAATTGAAGAACAGCTTGCGCTGCGCTTTGGTGGTGGCGACCTTCACCATGCGCCAGTTCTTCAGGATGTATTCGTGGATCTCGGCCTTGATCCAGTGCAGCGCATAACTCACCAGGCGCACACCCTGTTCGGGATCGAAACGCTTGACGGCCTTCATCAATCCGATGTTGCCTTCCTGGATGAGATCCAGAAACTGCAAGCCACGGTTCTTGTATTTCTTGGCAATCGAGACGACAAGGCGCAGGTTAGCCTCAGTCAACTCGCTCTTGGCTTGCATAGCTTCAGCCTCGCCGACAACTATTGCCTGAAATGAACGCTTGATCTCGACCGGTGAAAGCTTCGTGTCCTTTTCAATCTGCACCAGGTGACGCTTAGCTGCATTTACGTGACGCCTGTACTCCTTCGCGTCGTCCGGTTTGACCCGCTTATGACCAAGCTTCTCGGTATACTTTGTGATTTCACGCTCGGCCGTGCGAATCTCCTTGTGGACTTTGCCGATCGAGTTAATCAAACGACGATCTGCGGCCTCCTTTAAGTTAAGGAGTGTAATCTCATGCGCGATCTCGAGCCGCCCACGCGCAACTTTTCGTTGCAGGCGAATCAGTTTTTTTGTTTTCTTCTTTCGCGCGAGCTTCTGCTCAGCATGAAGCTTATCCCACTCCCTCATTCCGACCTTAAAGAGCTTGCGAATATTCTCGATGCCTTCCAGCGACCAACGTAGATACTCTTCGGCCTTGTCCTCATCCTCGCTGACTTCATGTTGATCGGAGAAGTTCACAACCTCTCGAATATTTTTCGTCCCCTTCTCGAGCTCTTCGCCAA
>JACMKJ010000119.1 GCA_014380155.1 Rhizobacter sp.
ACGAGTCGTGCAGCATGCTCAGCAGGTAGGGCATGTCGATGCCTTTCGGGTTGGCAAAGCGGATGACGACCAGGCTTTCGTCAGCGGTCGGGATGGTGCGCGCGATGAACGGGTTGGAGGTGTCGACCACCGGCACACGTTGAAAGTTGATGTGGGTGCGCGTGAACTGCGGGCAGATGTAATGCACGTACTCGTGCATGCGGCGCAAGATCACGTCGGTCACCGCTTCGGTGGAATAGCCGCGTGTGCTCTTGTCGCGGTGGATCTTTTGAATCCATTCGAGGTTGATCACCGGCACCACGCCGATCAGCAGGTCGACGAAGCGGGCCACGTTGACCTTCTCGGTCGTCACGCCGCCGTGCAGGCCTTCGTAGAACAGCAGCTCGCTCTCGGGCAGCGGTGCCCAGGCAGTGAATGTGCCGGGCGGTTGCTTGAAGGGCGCGGCTTCTTCGTCGTTGTGCAGGTACTTTCGGCTGATGCCGGTGCCACTCTCGGCGTAGCTGCTGAACAGCGCTTGCAGCTCTTCGAACAGGTTGGCGTCTTCGCCGAAGTGGCTGAAGTGCGGGCGGGCCTCGCGCTCGGCGTCGGCCATGGCGGCTTTCATCGCCACGCGGTCGTAGCGGTGGAAGCTGTCGCCCTCGACGATGGCCGCGGCCACACCTTCGCGGCGAAAGATGTTTTCGAACGTGCGCGTGACCGAGGTGGTTCCGGCGCCCGACGAGCCGGTGATCGCGATCACGGGGTGTTTGATCGACATGCGTCGGCCCTCGTCAGTGCGCGGTGTCGGCAAACAGCCCGCGGTGGCCGAACAGCGGGGAGTCGTAGGCCTCGTGCGGCTCGTCGCGGTGGTATTGCTCGATGCGCGAGACCTCGTCCTTGGAGCCGAACACGAAGCCGATGCGCTGGTGCAGCGACTCCGGCCGCGTGTCCATCAACCGTGTGCGCCCGGTGCTCGCGCCGCCACCTGCCTGTTCGATCAAATACGAGATCGGGTTGGCCTCGTAGAGCAGGCGCAGCCGGCCCGCTCGGCTCGGGTCTTTGCGGTCGCGCGGGTAGAGGAACACACCGCCGCGCATCAGGATGCGGTGCGTCTCGGCCACCAGCGAGGCGATCCAGCGCATGTTGAAGTCGGCACCGCGCGGGCCGGTCTGGCCGGCCAGGCATTCGTCGACGTAGCGCTTCACTGCCGGCTCCCAGAAGCGGCTGTTCGACGCGTTGATAGCAAACTCGTGCGTGCTCGGCGGGATGCGCAGATCCGGGTGGCTCAGCACCCACTCGCCAAGCATCGGGTCGAGCGTGAACGCGTGTGTGCCGCGGCCGAAGGTCAGCACCAGCATGGTCGACGGCCCGTAGATCGCGTAGCCCGCACACACCTGCGCGCTGCCGGCTTGCAGAAAGTCGGCCGGCTGGGGGTCTTGCCCCGGCGTGGCGGCGCGCAAGACCGAGAAGATGCTGCCCACGGCGACGTTGACGTCGATGTTCGACGAGCCGTCGAGCGGGTCGAACAGCAGCAGGTACTTGCCTCGCGGGTGTTGCGGTGGCAGCGTGTAGGGCTGCTCCATTTCTTCAGAGGCCATGCCGGCGAGGTGGCCGCCCCATTCGGTGGCGCGGATGAAGAGCTGGTTGCTCAGCACGTCGAGCGTCTTCTGGTTTTCGCCCTGCACGTTGTCGCAACCGGCGCTGCCGAGCACGCCGGCCAGTTCACCAAAGGCTACCTTGCGCGCGATGGCCTTGCAGGCGAGCGACACATCGGTGACCAGCGCGTTGAGGTCGCCGGTGGCGCCAGGGTGGCGTCTTCGTTCTTCGATCAGGAACTGCGTGAGCGTGGACTTTCCACCGGTGGGCATGGCGTTCTCCTCGATTGGTTTTTGGTGTGGCCGCGTGGCTCTGGGGCCAGGCGTGCGAGCAGGTCGAGTGGCGTGTGCAGGCGCCACACGCGTGTGCTGACGCTTGCCGGCGCATGAGGTGTGTAACCCCAGCCCGCCCAGGCGGCACGGCAGCCGGCTGCGCGCGCGGCGGCGATGTCGCCTTCGGCGTCGCCCACCATCAACAGCGAGCGGGTGTCGACGCCGAGCACTTCGCCGGCCTGTTGCAGCAGGTGAGGCGAGGGCTTGCGCTGTTCCGCGGTCTCGGGCCCCAGCACCGCGGCAAAGTGCGGCAGCAGGCCGGCCGCGTGCAGCACGGCGCGCGCCAGCGGCGTGGGCTTGTTGGTCACCACCACCAGTGGGTGGCGCGCGGCGAGCGTGGCCAGCAGTTGCAGCACGCCATCGAACACCGAACTGCCCTGCATCGGCGCTTGAAGGGTGGCGGCGTCGAAGCCGCGCCGCAGTCGCGCGGCCAGGCCGTGCGGGTCGGCAGTGCCGGGCTCGTGTGCTCCGAGCGCACGAGCGATCAGTGCATCGGGGCCGTCGCCGATCCAGGTGCGCACCGTGCGCTCGTTGAAGGCGGGCAGGCCGGCTTCGGCCAGCGCCGAGTTGAGCGCATGTGCGATGCCACCGGCCGTGTCGACGAGGGTGCCGTCGAGATCGAACGCGATGGCTTCAATGCCGCTCATGGCCAACGCGCTCCGGCGAGCAGCACGATCTCTGGCAGCGTCAGCCACGCCGACAGGCGCAACTGGTGGCCGGGCTCGCCGCGCAGCGGCTGGTGCGGGTCACCCAGGTGGGGCAGCAGCAGTGAAGCCTTCGAGAAGTCCTTGTCTTCGGTCCAGAAGTTGGGCGTGACCACGGTCCACAGGCCGGCACCCAGCGCTGCGCGCAGGCCATTGGGCGAGTCTTCGAAGGCAACCGCCTGTTCGGCCGGCAGCTCCAGGCCACGCAGCGCCAGGCGGTAGATATCGGGCGCGGGCTTCTTGGCGCGCACCTGGTCGCCGCAGGCGATCACGCTGAACAAGTCGAGGCCGCGAGCGCCCAGGGTCGACTGCAAGAGCTTGTCGATGTTGATGGCTGTCGTCGTGCTGGCAATCGCGAGCCGGCAGCCGGCCGAGCGCGCCTCGTCGAGCAGCCGCGCGACCCCGGGGCGCAACGGCACCGCACCGTCGTTGACGAACGAGCTGTAGAAGCGTGTCTTCTCGGCGTGGATGTCGGGCACCAGCATGTGCATGCGCTGGCGCTCGGCCGCGCCGAGCGGCAGCTCGTCGATGTAGCGCGCCATGCGCTCCTTGCCGCCGGTGGTGCTGAGCAGCTCGCGGTATTCCGAGGGCTCCCAGACCCAGCCGAGACGGTAGCGCTCGAATGCGAGGTTGAAAGCGACGCGGTGGGCTTCTTCGGTGTCGGCCAGGGTGCCGTCGACATCAAAGATCAGGGCCTGGATGCTCATGGTGCGTGCTCCTTGCTTGCGTCTGCGCTCCCAAACACCCGGCTGGCCAGAATGTCTTCTGCACTCAGCGTGCTCAGCTGCTCGCGCGTCAGCGCCGCGTCGGTCATGAACAAGCGCGTCGCGTGGCGCAGGCGAATGCGGTCGAGCGCATTGCGGATAGAGCGCGCGTTGGCAAAGTGAGGCTGCTGCCGTCGCAGGCTCACGTAACGGGTGAAGGCCGGTGCGGCGGCTTCGTCGAAGCGGTAGTTCAGCTGCGTCAGCATGAGTTGGGCAATCTGCATCAGCTCGGCTTCGCTGTAGTCGGGGAAGTCGATGTGGTGCGCGATGCGCGAGGCCATGCCCGGGTTGCTGCTGAAGAAAGTGTCCATGCGGTCCTTGTAGCCCGCCAGGATCACCACCAGGTCGTCGCGGTGGTTCTCCATCACCTGCAGCAGGATCTCGATCGACTCCTGCCCGTAGTCGCGTTCGTTCTCGGGCTTGTAGAGGTAGTAGGCCTCGTCGATGAAGAGCACGCCGCCCATCGCCTTCTTCAACACCTCTTTGGTCTTGGGGGCGGTGTGGCCGATGAACTGGCCGACCAGGTCGTCGCGTGTGACCGCGACGAGGTGACCCTTGCGCACGTAGCCCAGCTGCTTGAGCACCTCGGCCATGCGCATGGCGACGGTGGTCTTGCCTGTGCCGGGGTTGCCGGTGAAGCACATGTGCAGCGACGGCGGTGTCGACTGCAGGCCTTGCTGCTCGCGCAGCTTGTCGATCAGCAGCAGCGCGGCAATGTCGCGGATGCGGCCCTTCACCGGCGCCAGGCCGATCAGCTCGGCGTCGAGCTGGTCGAGCAGGGCGCGCACGCCCGAGGCTTCGAGCAGCTGGCTGGGGGTGATGTCTGCCCCTCGGCTGGCGAGTACGCCAGCCGATCCCCCAAGGGGATGCGGTCCGGCTTGGGGCGGCCCGGCGCCCGGCCCGCTTCGCGGCATCGTTGCGCTCAATACCGCTCCCCTTCAGGCTCACGCTGCACCGCATAACTCTCGATGCTGTAGCTCATCGTGCGCCCCGCCGATTCGGTGCGCACCAGGCGGAACCCGGGCTCCTTGCGCGGCCGGTTGACGATGAACGACAGCACCACCGATTCGGTGCCGTGCGTCGAGTCGAAAGCGCTGAGGCGGATGTAGTGATTGGGGAAGACCTCGCGGCAGTGCCGCAGCTCCAGCATCACGGCGGCGGCGTCTTCGATGTCGAACATCGGGTTGCCGTACATCTCCCAGAAGGTGTTGCGCGGGTGCGGGTCGTCGGTGTATTCGAGGCCGATGGCCCAGCCCTGCGCCAGGCAATGGTCGACCTGCTTGGTGATCTGCGTGTCGCTCAGGTCGGGCAGGAAGGAGAAGGTGCCTTGGGTGATGCGCATGGTGGGCTCCTCAAGCAACAGCCGCGGTCGGCACGTAGTCCGAGGTGTCGGTCGACGCGTAGTTGAAGGTGATGTCGCCCCAGGTGTCGAGCGCGGCTCGGAGCGGGCTGCACCACTTGGCCGCCTCGCGAAGAATGTCGGGGCCTTCATTTTTGATGTCGCGCCCTTCGTTTCGCGCCAGCACCACGGCTTCGAGTGCCACGCGGTTGGCGGTGGCGCCGGCCTGGATGCCCTGCGGGTGGCCGATGGTGCCGCCGCCGAACTGCAGCACCACGTCGTCGCCGAAGAGGTCGATCAGCTGGTGCATCTGGCCGGCGTGGATGCCGCCCGAAGCGACCGGCATCACCTTCTTGAGCGCGCCCCAGTCCTGGTCGAAGAAGATGCCGCGTTGCAGGTCGACTTGGGTTTGCGTGTCGCGGCAGACCTTGTAGTAGCCCTGCACCGTCATCGGGTCGCCTTCGAGCTTGCCCACCGCTGTGCCGGCGTGGATGTGGTCGACCCCGGCCAGGCGCATCCACTTCGCGATCACGCGGAAGCTCACGCCGTGGTTCTTCTGCCGCGTGTAGGTGCCATGGCCCGCGCGGTGAAGGTGCAGGATCATGTCGTTCTGACGGCACCAGTGGCTCAGCGACTGGATGCCGGTGTAGCCCACCACCAGGTCGACCATGATGATCACCGAGCCCAGGTCTTTGGCGAACTGCGCGCGGCGGTACATCTCTTCCATGGTGCCGGCGGTGATGTTGAGGTAGCTGCCCTTGACCTCGCCGGTGGCGGCACTCGCCTTGTTCACGCCGTCCATCACCGCCAGGAAGCGGTCGCGCCAGTGCATGAAGGGCTGCGAGTTGATGTTCTCGTCATCCTTCATGAAGTCCAGGCCGCCCTTGAGGCCCTCGTACACCACGCGGCCGTAGTTGCGGGCCGACAGGCCGAGCTTGGGCTTGGTCGTCGCGCCCAGCAGCGGGCGGCCAAACTTGTCGAGCCGCGCGCGCTCCACGATGATGCCAGTGGGGGGCCGGCAAAGGTTTTCACATAGGCCACCGGAAACTGCATGTCTTCCGGCCGTGCGGCCTTCAGCGGCTTGAAGCTGAACACATTTCCGATGATGGATGCCGTCACATTGGTGATCGAGCCTTCCTC
>JACMKJ010000120.1 GCA_014380155.1 Rhizobacter sp.
GCCGACACCGCCCTGCCGGCCGTTGTGGTGGCCATGGTCAACGGCAAACCCGTGCAACGCACCGTGCTCGACCTGCTGGCCCAGACCCGCCGAGGCGACGCGCCGGCGGACGCACCCCAAGACCACGCTCGTTTGCTAGACGACCTGGTGATGACGGAACTCTTCAGCCAGCGCGCCCACGCCACCGGGCTGGCCGCACGAGTGGACACCCAGGCCGAGCTGGAGCTGGCCCACAAGAGCTTGCTCGGACAGCACTTGATGCGGCAACTGACGTCGGAGGTCACGCTGAGCGACGAGGCCTTGCAGGCGCGCTACACGGACACTCAGCCCGAGCTGGAGATCACCGCGAGCCACATCTTGCTGGGCGATGAAACGATGGCGCGCCAAGTCATCACCGAACTCGAGGCGGGTGCCTCATTCGACGCCTTGGCGCGCAGACACACCGCCGACGAGTACACACGAGACAAGGGCGGCCGCCTGGGCGCCGTGAAGGGCGCAGACCTTGAGGCCGCATTCGCGGCTGCGGCCCGCAGCTTGAAACCCGGCGGCATCACGCCAACGCCGTTGCGCACAGCCCATGGTTGGCATGTGATTCAACTGCACACGATGCGCAGCCTGGACAAGGAACCGTTCGAGGTGATGAAACCGGCGCTTCGCTCACAAATCGTGAACGAGCGGGTGCAGGCTCAGGTGGCGCAATGGCGCAAGGAAGCGCGGCTGGAATTTTTTCAGGCGCCTTGAGGCACCTGCCGCTGCTGCCGGCTCAGGCGCCGACGAGCAGCTTCAGCGCAGCGTCGAGGTGCTCGGTGGGCACGCGCTTGAAGCCCGAGCGGGCATAACGCTGCAGGCGGCCGACGGCAAAACCCGTCAGCACCGAGGCTTGTGCGTTGGCGTCGACCGTGGGGGTGTTCGAGCCGGCCGACTCGGCAGCCAGGCGCAGGCTTTGACGCAGCTGCGACTCGATGCGGTCGAAGAACTGGTTCATGCGCGAGACCAGGCGTTCGTTTTCGAACACCAGGGCGTCGCCCACCATCACGCGTGTCATGCCGGGGTTCTTTTCGCCGAACTGCAGCAATACGCTGAGAATCTTTTGCGCTTGTACGAGGCCATCGGTCTCGCGCTCGCCGATCTGGTTGACCAGAGTGAAGACGCTCTGCTCGATGAACTCGATCAGGCCTTCGAACATCTGGGCCTTGCTCGCGAAGTGGCGGTACAGCGCCGCTTCAGACACCTCGAGCTTCGCGGCCAGCGCCGCGGTAGTGATGCGGTCAGCCCCCGGCTGCTCCAGCATGCTGGCCAGTGTGTGCAAGATTTGCACACGGCGCTCGCCCGGTTTGGGACGCTTGCGGCCCGTCGGTTCTGCCGCGCCGGTGGCTGGCGCAGTGGCTTCGTCGGGTGTGTTGGCAGCGTCAGTCATCTCGGCTTGGGCTTGTGTTCACAAGGTGTGCAGGGTCTTGAGCGATCGAATTCTTGCATACACATAGGGTGGCTTTTGGCAAGGGTGAACGCCAACTTCCATGGCGTTGTTCACACTCTTGCCAACTGTATGCAGATAACGCCGCATCCAGACCGTGCGCATGCCAATGCCGTGCGCCGAACGCTGGTGCTGCAGCGTGTCTTCGACCAGCACGCAGCGGCTGGGCTTGACCTTCAAGCGTGCTGCGATGCAGCGAAACATGCGCGCATCGGGCTTGGGGCGATGGTGGCCAAACATGCGCATGTCTTCGACGCTGATCACGCCCTCGAAACAATCGGCGAGCTTGATCGTGTTGAGCACACGCAGCGCATACGCGCGCGGCGCGTTCGTGAGAATGAACTTGCGGCCGGGCAGCCGGCGCAGCGCCGCGCGGTCGTGTGCATTGCTGCGCAGCCGGTCTTCCAGACCCGGCAGGCGGTGCGTCTCTTCGAGAAAGTGATGGGCCTTGACGCCATGGTGGCGCACCAGCCCGAGCAGCGTGGCCCCATAACGCAGCCAGTAGTGCTGCCGCAATCGAGAGGCTTCATCGAGCGGCACACCGACGTGCCGCACGACGTAATCGGTCATCGCCACATGCAAGGCCCCGAACGACGCATGCGATGCGTCGTGCAGCGTGTCGTCGAGATCAAATAACCAGACGCGGCCCTTGGCGGCCATCAATGGGAACGGATCATGGTTCCGTAAGCCTGCTCGGTCAGGATTTCGAGCAACATCGCGTGCGGCACGCGCCCGTCGATGATGTGCACCGTGTTGACGCCGTTCTTCGCCGCGTCGAGTGCCGAGGCGATCTTGGGCAGCATGCCGCCGCTGATGGTGCCGTCGGCAAACAGCTCGTCGATTTCGCGTGCCGTGAGGTTGGTGAGCAAGTTGCCGCTCTTGTCCAGCACACCAGGGATGTTGGTCAGCATGATCAGCTTCTCGGCCTTCAGGACCTCGGCCAGCTTGCCGGCCACCACATCGGCGTTGATGTTGTAGTTCTCGTTTTCCGAACCAAAACCCAATGGCGAGATGACGGGAATGAACTGGTCGTCTTGCAGTGCCTTCACCACGCTCGGGTCGATGGACTCGATCTCGCCGACCTGGCCCACGTCGTGCACCTTGTTCGGGTCTTTTTGGTCGACCAGCTTCAGCTTGTGCGCGCGGATCAAGCCACCGTCACGCCCTGTCAGGCCCACGGCCTTGCCACCGGCCACGTTGATCAGCCCCACGATGTCTTGCTGCACCTGGCCGGCCAACACCCACTCGACCACTTCCATGGTTTCTTCGTCGGTGACGCGCATGCCTTGGATGAAGGTGCCCTTCTTGCCGATCTTGGCGAGCGCGTCTTCGATCTGCGGCCCGCCACCGTGCACCACCACCGGGTTCATGCCCACCAGCTTGAGCAGCACCACGTCTTCGGCAAAGTCTTGCTGCAAGGCCGGGTCGGTCATGGCGTTGCCGCCGTATTTGATGACGATGGTCTTGCCGTGGAACTTGCGGATGTAGGGCAAGGCCTGCGCCAATATTTCGGCTTTGTCGCGGGGGGTGATGTCAGGGGTGTCGGGCATGGCGGCGGCGCGCTTTGCAATCGGGGAAACGGCAAATTGTGCCGCATCAAGCAGCGCCGCCGCGGTCGCGGTGAACGCGGAAGGCGCA